>DAINRZ010000197.1:2749-6693 GCA_036741575.1 Kapaibacterium sp. (SeqCode) | reverse complement strand
TCTTAGAGATTTCCTTTACAAGTTCATTCCCAAATGTAAAATCTCCACTTCTTTTACAAATTTCGTATAATTCTAATAAAGTATCATTTTTCTTACTCATCACTAACACTTTTCAAGTAAATTCTAATGATTATCAAATTAATAAATTATAAATCAGTAACTTTTTGAATTGAATTTAAAGAAAAATAAATTCATTTTATAATTTCATGCAAAGTCTTTTAATAATTTCCTCAATAAGTTTATATCATAACGTTCGATAACTTTGCAATCCATAATTACTAATAATTCGTATCCGTCCCATTCAAGGTTATCGAATGGCTCAGTTGTTGTTTTGAAATACTCGTAAATTCTGTCATATTGAGTCTGAATATCCATTTCGATTCCAATAATTAAATCTAACATTTCTGCACAATATAAAAAAAAGACATCAATTTTCATCATGTATTCCACACTTTTCTTTTACCATTTTAACAACTTCTTCTACAATTTCGCTTTCATTCATTTTCTTTACTTTGTTTCCGTCAATGTACAGGAAAGCCGAGTCTTTGCCGCAGATAACGCCAATATCGCAGCCTGCCACCTCGCCGGGGCCATTGACAAGGCAGCCCATAACTGCAATTTTAAGAGGCCTGTCAATAGAACCGAGCGCTGTTTCCAGCTTTGATACTATTCCCGGCAAATCGGATTCGAGCCTGCCGCAGGTGGGGCATGAAATAATTTCTACTCCCGGCTTCATAAGGCCAAGTGAGCGAAGGATGTCTTTACCTACCTCTATCTCCTTTTCGGGGCTATCGGTAAGCGAAACGCGTATTGTATCACCTATACCTTCGGCAAGCAGTGCACCGATACCTACGGCAGATTTAATTGTCCCTGCCCTCAGCGTACCGGCTTCGGTCACACCAAGGTGCAGCGGGTAATCCGTCTGGCGGGCCAGCAGCCTGTAAGCGTCTATCATCAGGCGGACGTCAGTCGATTTGACGGCAATTACAATATCCCTGAATCCATACCCCTCGGCAAGTTCTGCATGGCGCATGGCGCTTTCGAACAGGGCCTCGGCCTTTGGGGTGCCGTATTTTTCAATCAGGCCTTTTTCAAGCGAGCCGGAATTAACGCCGATTCTGATAGGTATTCCTTTATTCTTTGCTTTATCGAGAACTTGTTTTATTATTTCCGGCTTACCGATATTGCCCGGATTTATCCTTACCTTGGCAACACCGGCGTCGATAGCCTTCAGGGCAAATGTGTGATTGAAATGTATATCGGCAATTATCGGTAGTGGTGATTGCCTTACGATTTCACCGATTGCATCGGCTGCAGCCTTGTCGTTGATTGTCACCCTCATCAGGTGGGCGCCGTGCTCTGCGCAAAGTTTAATCTGCGTAATTGTGGCAGCAATGTCGCTTGTTTTGGTTTTCGTCATCGATTGCACGCTGACGGGCGCACCGCCGCCTATCAGGACATCGCCTGCAGCCACCTGGCGCGTTTTTCGCCTGCCGGATGAATAAAAATGCTCAGGCGGCATTACCTGAGTTTTCGGCTAAGTTCGAATAGGATTTGTCTTTCTTTGTCAGTAAGGTTCTGGTATCCTGTCTGGGAAATTTTATCTAAAATTTCATTTATTTTAGCCTGGGTTACTTCCTCACCGTCAACGCTGATTGACTTTGAAGGCTTTCTCACTTCCTCTACTTTTCTGGTTTTGGGCACTTCCCACCTGGCCTGGTAAACGTTAGCATATGGTTCGCGCTGTTCGGTATATGAAGAATAAGTTGACTGCGAGGCGCCCTTTTTGCCGCCAATCCGCTCGAAAAGCCTAAAAATACCCAGCTTCTCACCATACCTGTAAAGCAAGAATCCTGCTGCAGCGCCGCCGATATGTGCAAAATATGCAATATTAGAGCCGCTTTGAGAACCGGAGAATCCCATGAGTACATTAATTAGAGCGTAACCAAGAACAAAATACTTAGCCGGAATGGGAATAAAAATGGGAAACATGAATATCGGCCTGTTTGGGAAAGTCATACCGAATGCTACGAGTACACCAAAGACGGACCCCGAAGCACCCAAAGTGACAGCAGCAGCCCCGTTGAAAAGATAAGGTGAAAATACCTGGAGCAATCCGCCGCCAACTCCGCTTAGCAGGTAAAAAACCAGAAACCTGTTTGACCCCCATTTGGATTCCAGTTCGGCGCCGAACATCCAAAGGGCAAATAAGTTCATAAACAAATGCCAGAAACCGCCATGAAAAAACTGGTAGCTGACTAATTGCCATGCAAAGAAATTCCCATCCAACGGATGCAAATAAAGATAACCCGAAATAAAATCGTTTAGTGTATACTCACCCAGAAGCAAAGTTCCAAAAAACATCTCGATACCGAATATAACGAGATTCGATATAAGTAAAAATTTTAATACCGGCGAAAACATCGAAAACCTGCCCAAACCGCCAGGCCTATTATAATCGTTCATTTTCCTTTTCTCTAATAAAACTTAATTTAATTATTATTTGACGTTGCTGTGAATCCTGAATTTTAAAAAGCATCAATTCATTGAAAGATATATAGTTGTTGCGTTAGTTTTCATCTGATTAATCATCCTGCTGAATTCTTCCCACCAGAAACTGAACTCATCCCACTGGCGGGTAAATTCTGCCGGGTCTTCCTCGAAGTTCTTCCATGCCTCGATTACCCTTTCAAATGAATCGTTGAGTTCCGTTTTGTAGTGTTTGTTGTCCTCGCCTGTAACAAGCAAGTCGGGCAGAAGTTTGATAATCCTGGACAGGAACAGGAATATCTGCCTGACGGTAACGTTGATCGTTTCGTTGACAGGCCTGTGCCTTTCTATCATCGGTATCAGCTTGTTTGTCGATTTAACTATCGAATCAATCAGACTGACCTGGTTTTCTATCGATATAAAGCCTTCGCTCATTCATTCTTTCCCAAAATCATACTTTTCATATATAACGTAAATAATACAGAATTATTAAATAATCTGATAATGATTTCAGATAAAATTTCTCAAAACATAATATTGGAAGTTATTTCCGGCCTGTTCGATTACTATAACAAAAGTTCCGGTTCCTAAATGCTTTTTATTAATGATAAATTCATCTGAAGAAATACCATAAAATTCTGCAAGCCTTCCGCAAATATCATAAATAGATACACTTACAATTTCAACTTCATCGTTCGTTTTCCCGATAATGAGTTCTCCATCTGATTCATACACTCTTATTTCTTTTGATTCATCGTTTTTTTTTACCGCATTTGACAGCCTTGAATAGAAATAAAATATGCTTTCGCTTGCCGAGCCGAATTCGCTAAGGGTGTAAAATCCTTTGCCGTCTGCCGCCCAGCATATACCCTCGCCCTGCGGCTCGATTGTATATTTAAGCGTCTTCGGGGTTTTAGCCAGAGCATCTTCAATGCTTTCCCCGTTTTCCCTGCTGAAATAATAAACTGCAGAATAGGTTTTAATTAAAATCTCCCTGCCGTCCGTCGATATATCTGCCCCGGTCACTCCATTGCCGGGAATACCCATCGATCCGAATGGCAATTCCAGCAGGTATTCCAAAACGGTAGTATCATTTATGGCTTGCGGGTATTCTGCCCTGTAAACCCGTACTTTTAGTTCTCTCTTGGTGACTATATAAATATCCCCGTTTGCCGGGTCGACAAACATAGCCTCGGCATCGCGTGCTCCGTCCGGGTACTCCAGGTAAATACTCTCTGCCGGCACCGAGGAATTGCCGAAAGGCTTCTGGCCCATAGTGTCAATTGACGGCTCGGCAATTCTGTAAACGGTTATGAATTTCCTTACAGCATCATTGTCGCCTATATCGCCTATATAGATATGATTTGCACCGGCACCGGGCCCTGGGCCAATTCCAATATCTTCGAAGTCGTAATGCGCTGTTTCGAAGCGGGAAAGCACGTGCTTGTCGAGAA
>DAINRZ010000197.1:0-2739 GCA_036741575.1 Kapaibacterium sp. (SeqCode) | reverse complement strand
CAGCATCGTCACCGATTGCAAATATCCTGGGCTCGTCTCCCGAATCGTTATGAATCCAAAAAATACCGGGATTTGTGCGTCCTGCCACTATTCCGGATATTTCACCGAGCTTTTTGTCTGAAATCCTGCCTTTCTTTTCACCAGCACCAAATTCGGATGTGTAAAGCGTATTAACTGCAAAAATTAATACTATTATCAGATATAGAATTTTCAATTTATCCCGCCTAAAAATTTGTAACGACGTAGAAAATAACAAATAATGTAGCAGTTGCTTTTAATTCATCATAAAAATAATTTTCGGAAAAATCGTATATTGCTTTGTTGAATTGACACAATAATTTAATATATATGTAAAATTTAATAAGAGAAAATCATGGCAGACTTGACCACAAAATACTTAGGTTTGACCCTCCCAAGTCCAATTATTGCAGGGAGTTGCGGCTATACAGCTTCGGTTGCCGATATTGCTAAAATCGAAGAAAGCGGCGCCGGGGCAGTTGTAATGAAATCCCTGTTCGAGGAAGAAATACTTTCGGAGCTGAACCATGCACAGGCTCAGATGAACAGGCCTGGCACCATATACCCCGAGATATTCGATTTCTTCGATTACGACGATATGGAAGATACCGTGAGCAAATATCTTTTTACAATCGAAGAAGTTAAGAAACAGGTTAAAATACCTGTTATAGCAAGTGTGAATTGTATAAGCGCCGACGAATGGCATGTATTTGCAAAAAGGCTTGAAAGCGCAGGCGCCGACGCCCTGGAACTTAACCTGTTTATACTGCCTTCGGACCTGAACCGCTCTGCCGACGAAAATGAAAAAATATACTTTGATGTTTTGAAAAAAGTAAAGAATGACGTTAAGATACCCGTATCACTCAAAATCAGTTCCTACTTCTCCAATCTGGCCCAAATGGTTGTAAACCTTGGCGAAGCAGGCGCCGACGGCATAGTCCTTTTCAACAGGTTCTATTCGCCGGATATCGATAT
Organism: Kapaibacterium sp. (SeqCode); assembly: GCA_036741575.1. GTDB lineage: Bacteria > Bacteroidota > Ignavibacteria > Kapaibacteriales > UBA2268 > DAINRZ01. The sequence goes on along the minus strand of DAINRZ010000197.1, from coordinate 1,746 downwards.
CGACAGGTTGGAAGTTGTTCCTGCCGACGTGCTCAGCACTCCGGCAGACCTGTACAACTCCCTTAGGTGGGTTGCGATACTGTCGGGTAAAGTTAAGTGCGACTTAGCTTCATCTACCGGAGTACACGACGGCAAAGCAGCTATCAAGCAGCTTCTGGCAGGCGCTCATGCTGTGCAGGTGGCTTCGGCCCTATACAAAAACGGTATCGATTACATTGCCGAAATCAACCATACGATTGAAGACTGGATGAATGAGCACGGATTTAAATCTGTCGATGAATTCAGGGGCAATTTGAGCTATTCAAATTCATCGAACCCGGCTGCCTACGAAAGGGTACAGTTTATGCGCCATTTCAGCGGCAAGAGCTGCGCTTCTATTCCAAAATGGTAATAGTCTTTTATTGTGAATACAATTAGTATTAAATCCAAAAAAGACAACAGAATCAGGCTCTTAGGGCAGATTGGAATCGTTTTTACAATCTGCCTGCTGACGAGCCTTATGATTGAATATACACTCGACGATGCACTGATTTATTACAGGTATATCGATAACGCCGTAAGCGGCAATGGTTTGGTTTACAATCCGGGTGAGTATTTCAACGGCCTGACGTCTCCTCTGTTTACTTATCTTTCGGTTGCCGTAAACTACATTACAAATGACATTCCTGCCACTCAACTGGTGCTGAGCGCACTATTTATGGCCCTTGCATGTATAACTCTTATCGTACTGATAAAGCAGAACGGCCTGCCCCCGGTATATGCCCTGGCCGGCGCAGCGCTGATAGCCGCCAACCGATTCCTTTACCTGACTTTCGGTATGGAAACAATGATGTTTCTTTTCCTTTGTGCATTGACTCTGTACCTGTTCTTCAGGGAAGATTACTTTGCAATGGGCATTGCTGCTGCTGCACTTTACCTGACACGCGGCGAATCGATATTTTTAATAAGCAGCCTGATAATTCTACATTTTATATTGAAGCGGAAATTCCCTTCGTGGAAAATATTTTTTATCCCTGTATTAATGATTGCCGGCAATTACCTGTTCAATTATTTTTACTACGGGGAATTTATGCCAAATACAGTAAAAGCAAAAATGTGGCAGGGCGATTCGGGTTTGTGGCGCAGCCTGCCTTTCCTCAGGATTAGTCATTACATTTACCAGGATACTACCAGATTCTTCCCGATGAGCCTGAAGGAAATACTAATCGGATTATATGCATTACTGGCTTTGGCAGGGCTGGTGTCAAATATTCGCAAATCTGTATTGTTGCAGGCTTTGATTCTGTTCCTTGTACAATATACCGCATTTTACTTAGTTTTTAATATTCCGGGATATATGTGGTATTATGCACCTTATTTCTTTGCAGGAACGGTGTTCGTATCATTTGGTTTAGCATGGGTTTATAATACGCTTGCAAAACGGCTGAAAAACAAAGCCCCTGCAATCGTTGCCATATTAATTTTCATTTCCCTTTTCGGTTCGTTTTTCGCTGCATCTGTAGAGCTGATGCCCGGAGACAAAGGCAACACAGGCTACAGGAAAGCAGGATTGTGGCTCAGGGACAACACACCTCCGCAGGCAAAGGTTGCCTGTGTGGAAATCGGCCATATAGGCTGGTATTCCAAACGCTACATTATCGACATACTTGGCTTGGTCAACCCAAAGAATGCCGAGCTTATCGGTCAACGGAAATTCGCAGACTGGCTGCTGTATTACGACCCCGACTACGTATTCCTGCACGCTCC
>DAINRZ010000196.1:0-6702 GCA_036741575.1 Kapaibacterium sp. (SeqCode) | reverse complement strand
TTAGATTTTTTATTTATGCTATTTCTTTACCTCCTGTATAATTTGTTTTCATTAAAATCTTTGTCAAATTTTTTGTTACAGAACGACAATAATAAATTAACTAAATATTAACTGTAAGTCAATTTCTTTTTTATATTTAGGTAAAACTAAAAATAAAATTAGTGCAGGTGAATTTATTTTCATATATTACAATCCATATAAAAAGCAAAATGTTATGAACTTTGTATTTATCTGGTTTTTTAAATTAATTTTTCTTAATAATTAAATTAATTGTAACTTTTTGCAAAACTTCTCGTAATGAGAGTATAAAAATTTGGAAATTATTCATGTTTTAAAAATTTACAGGAGATATATTATGAAAAACTTTAAGGCTTTAGGTGCGATTCTTACAGTGGTATTCGGAATAGTACTTGCTGCTGCCGGTATGCAGGCCGAAGACAGCAAGACAAAGACAGTTGAAATCAAGACTATGGCCCCCACAGCCCAGGTGCAGAACGAAATCGAAAACAGCCTTTATGAACTGGCCGGCGTTAAAAACGTGGCTTTCGACAAAAAGAACGTTGTAAAAGTAGATTATGATGCATCTAAGCTCAGCGGCGACGAAATCGTGTATTATCTTTCCGAAAAGGGCTATACAGCCGAGATAGTAAAAACAAACGATACAAAAACAGGTTCAATGATTACTACCAAATAGAGCTGCAATCCCGAAACTTGTTGTAAAAAATTTTAAAAACACAGGCTGCACTATCCAATTGTGTGGCTTTTTTGTTTTTTTTACAATTACAATCATTTTTACATGAATTAATAACAATTTTTATTTAAAATGAATTAATAATTTGTGTGCCGGATATTCATTAATTTTGGATGTGAAGAGTTTAGTATTTTAATAAAAGTGAATTAAATGTCTTTAATAAGTACGCTGAACAGCCTGCGAAGGGAATACGGCAAAGAAAAATTCGATGTGGAAAACGCCGATTCGAACCCATTTGCCCAATTCGGGGTATGGTTTGCGAGAGCTGTGGAAGCCGTAGAACTTGATCCAAACGCAATGGCGCTCTGCACTGCCGGCAAATCGGGCATGCCCACAGCCAGGTATGTCCTTCTGAAAAACTGGGACGAGCGCGGTTTTGTGTTCTATACTAATTATGAAAGCCGCAAAGCAGGAGACATGGCAGAAAATCCTCAGGCTTCGCTCCTGTTTTTCTGGGATATTCTCGAAAGGCAGATAAGGATAGAGGGGACTGTTGAAAAAGTAACCAAGGAGGAATCCGAGGAATACTTCGCAACCAGGCCATACGAATCTCGCCTGGGCGCCTGGGCTTCAAGGCAGAGCAGGCCTCTGGCCAGCCGTTTTGCCCTGTTGCGCCAAGTGGCAGGGCTTATGATGAAGTACCCCAAAAATGTGCCGCTGCCGCCGTATTGGGGTGGTTACAGGCTTGTTCCAAATGCCTTCGAATTCTGGCAGGGACGCGAGAGCCGCCTGCACGACAGGCTGCGCTATTCGCTCGCCGGAGGTTCGTGGAAAGTAGAGCGGCTATATCCTTAGGATAGGATTACAGCAGGTAACACACTGAAATAAAACAGCATTATTGAAGTCATAACACTAATTGTTTTGCAAATTTGAATTATAAAATGAAGAATATAAGGGATAAAAACCCGAGAAATTTGACCGATACAGTTAAGCAGAAGGTTATTTACAATAAAACAGTATTGGATAACGGATTAAGGATAATTACCGAAGAAGTGCCGACTGCCGAAACTTTTGCCATCGGCATCAACATAAATGCCGGCTCGCGTAATGATTTCACCGGTATGGAAGGGATGGCTCATTTCTTAGAGCATTCCGTATTCCTGAGGACGAAGAAGCGCTCTTCCAAACAGATTTCTGTCGGCTTCGAATCTCTTGGTGCATATGCCAATGCATATACTACAAAGGAGCATACATGTTTTTATGTCAGGGCGCTCAAGAACCATTTCGCTAAGTCTTTCGAGATACTTGCCGATGTGGTGCTGAATCCTAAGTTGATAGACAAGGAATTCGAGAAGGAAAAATTTGTGATTCTCGAGGAAATAAAATCTTACGAAGACGACCCAGAAGAGCTAATTTTCGATTACATAGAAAAACTTCTGTTCGAGGGCAATAGCCTGGCCCATCCGATTGCCGGCTACCAGGATTCCGTTTCGGTGATTAAGCCTGAGGATATATATCGTTTTCACATTAATAATTATATCCCTGCAAAGATCGTAATTACTGCTGCAGGGGCCGTCGGCCACGAAAAAGTAGTTGCCGAAGCCCTGAAATATTTTACTGCTCCATTCCCTGCAATTACTACGGTTGCAGGCAGCTTATTTAGCGGAGGCAGTATAGGCCATTACGAAGGCGACAAGCCCTTTACACAATGCCATATTACACTCGGCCGCATCGTGCCGGGCATGAAATCGGCAGAGCGTTACCCCCTGGCGCTGCTCAACGTAATTCTTGGTGACGGAATGAGCTCGCGGCTCTACCACCAGCTGCGCGAGCGCTACGGATTTGCCTATGCAGCATATTCCTCGCTGCAGCTTATGTCTGATATCGGCTCGATATATGTATATTCTACTGCCGAAAGAAAGAATATTAAGAAAGTAAAACGGGTGATAAATGAAGAATTTTCGAAGCTTGCGGATGGGAAGATAGCAGAAACCGAGATAAAGCGCGCCCGCGAGCAGTTAAAATCGAGCACAATAATGGCCCTTGAAAGCATGAATACACGAATGTCGAATCTGGCAAAAAGCGAATTGACGATTGGAGTATACGAAGATATCGATTCGACTATCGAAGCTGTAGAATCGGTTACACTTGCTGATTTGAAAGATACTGCAGCAAGATATTTAGACTATAATGAATGGAGCTCGGTAGTATTTTTCGATGAATGAATATTCAGGTTAATACTTAGCATACCTTATCACTGTTTAATCACGACTGACTGTTCGGAGACCGGTAGAATTTATGGAAATACTGCTTAAATTCTCAATAAATCTATGATTTTTCCGATAATTGTAGTATATTACATATTCGTTTGTATTGAGTTGTTTATGAAAGGGAAACGGGAGAAATGAAGTATTTATTCACATTGGTAATATTGGCTTTGGCATGTGCTGAGCTTGCCGCCAAGCCATTCGACATTTATAATAATACAAACCCTAACGGCAACCTGCCTGTGCAGACGTTTGCAGAGCAGGGCCTGACTGTAATTATCCGCGGCGAACAATTGCCCGACGGCTCTTACAAGCCGGCAAAAATCGTTAAAATTCCAAAACTTGCGCCGGAGAATTATATTCCTAATATGATCCATATAAAAACCCGGGAATTCAGCAAAGTTAAAAACGGCAAAACCCTGTCTTCAAATAAAATTATGGCCGCCCTAGCTCCTTATTCGGTACACAGGATAGAAGCGCCGTTTGCGAGTTTTGCGGAATACAACGGAAAATTCCTCGATAAATTCGGTGTTTCGCGTATATGCGAGGTTTATTATTCATCCGGTGCCGACCCATATGCCGTCTGCAAGGACCTGATGACTAATCCCGAAATTGAATACGCAGTGCCGGTATTTGTCCGCCATACCGACGATTACACACCAAACGACCCGCAAATCGGGCAGCAGTGGGCTATAAACGTACTGCAAATGAAAAAAGCATGGGAAATAACAAAAGGCAGCCCGGATATTGTTATAGGTATCGTCGATTCGGGTGTGTTCTGGACCCACGAAGACCTTGCTGATAATATCTGGACTAACAGCAAAGAGATACCGGATAACAAAATTGACGACGACAGCAACGGCTATGTGGATGATTACCGCGGGTGGGACCTTGTGGGCAACTGGAGCGGCTCGGGCAGCTTCCCCGAAGACAACGACCCTACAAATACTGCAGGCGACCACGGCACTCATGTGGCCGGATGCGCTGCCGCTGTTACGAATAACAGCAAGGGCATAGCCGGAATAGCTTCCAATTGTAAGATACTTGCCGTAAAATGCGGCAGGGATGCAGGCGGTACGGGCGTTTACCGTGGTTACGACGGTATTATGTATGCCGCAAAAATGGGCGCCCATGTTATTAACTGCAGTTGGGGAGGGCCTGGCTACAGCCCTGCCGAGCAGGATATTATAGACCAGGCAGTTGCAATGGGCAGCCTTGTTGTGGTTGCTGCCGGGAACAGCTATTCGAATATCGATGACGGCGGCCAATACCCTGCCTGCTACGACAATGTTTTGTGTGTCGGCGCCACTACATCCTCTGATAAAAAAGCCGGTTTCAGCAATTACGGCTTCCCCGTAACTGTATATTCACCCGGAGAAAATATTTATTCGACTATGCCTTCGAATGATTACCAGATCCAATCGGGTACTTCGATGGCTTCGCCAATTACTGCAGGTATTGCAGGGCTTGTAAAATCGCTGCACCCGGACTGGGAACCTGCCAAAATCATCCAGCAAATCAGGAGTACTTCGGATAATGTCCTTACTTCGGACCCAAATAAAAGACAGACATATTACGGCAGGGCAAATGCTTACAAAGCCCTGCAATATAACAACGCCGGTTCGACAGATTTCGCACCGGGCCTGGCCCTGGAGAGCTATTCACTCGAAGGATCCGATATACTAAGCGACTTTACACAGAGAAAGCTGAATATTAAAGTCAGGAATTACCTTTATAATGCCCCTAACGTGAAACTTACTCTAACGCCTATTGGCGATTACTTAGAAATAAGCCAGCTTTCATTTAATTTCGGCACAATTATTACAGACGGAACAAAAGAAATCAACATTGATATTAAGCTTAAGGAATCCAATCCCTGGTATTTAGGCACAATACCTATCCTTGTTAAATTCGAAAGCGGGACTTATGTAAATTACCAGTACATGTCTTTGCCCGTATCCTTCGAAACGACAAACAAATATAGCCAGATTGTAGAATTTCCCGAGTCATAACCTCCAACATGGATGTCTGCCGATTCCAGGGACAATACGAATTTATGGGCTGTAGGAAGAACTGTTTACACTGGTAACAGGAACGTATTCTATTATTCCAAAGGAACTTTCGGCAATTTCTACAATTTCCCCGGCAGCGACCAATACTTTAATGTCTGTGCCCTAAGCACGACTGTAGCTATTTTTGGGGGCCAGTCGCAGCAGGGTAACCTCGGAAAAATCGTGAAATATACTGACGGTGCATTCGGCAATGTTATTGATGTAACTTCAATAACAGGATTTATTAACGGTATCCATTTCTTTGACGACAAGAAGGGAATAGTCCTTGGCGACCCGAACTCAACAACCAACAAATGGGGCATAGGGATGTCCAACGACGGAGGCGCCACATGGACTGCCATAAACAACCAGCCGGCCTCGCAAAGCGGTGAAGAGGGATGGAATTCAGTGTTTTTCGGTAATGAGACGAATGCATGGTTTGGGACTAACAAGGGCAGGATACTCAGGACCTCGGACAAAGGCCTGACTTGGGGAACTTCGAATATCAAAGATGCAGTAAATATTATTGGAATAGCATTTTTGGACAATAACAACGGTTTTGCAATATACAGCAAATCAACCTCTCAGGGAGCACCCTATTATCTCGCAGTGACAAGTACCGGAGGGGCCACATGGAACGGTGATAAATACGATTTTGCATCGAAGAACCTGAAACCTGTCAAAGTATTTGCCCTGCCCGATGCCAAAAGAGTTTATATACTCTGCCAGACAGGCCAGATTTTTGCCACCCAGTACGGCAATACATTCGAGCCGGTCTTGACAATTCAACAGGGCGCAGTGCAAAGCGGTGATATAATAAGTTCGGAACTGGAAAAAGCAAGAATGTGGATACTGGGATTGAAAATGGGCTACCTGGATTTTAATTATAAGTCCGACCAGGCTGTACGCAAGCTCGAAGCCGTTAACGGCTTGAGCTATGAGTTCCCACAGACCCAGATAGGCGAATATAATAATATCAAAATCAAACTAAAGAATACAGGCAATGTAGATATAAATGTAGATTATTTCATAACTAACGACGACGGCAGCAGTGCAGAGCTGTTTAAAATATCCGGTGTTGTTATCAAGGCATTTGCCCCCGAAGTAGAAAAAGAGGTAACCGTCAGGTTTACTCCGCAGGAGGAAGGCACGAAGAACGCAACCCTGAAGATATCCAATACCGACGATAAAGTGCCTATGCTTTCGATTGCGCTGAAAGCCGAGGGCGTTGCAAAAACAGGTGTAGCAGACGAAAACACAAGTTATATTAGTATTTTCCCCAACCCTGCCGATGGCGGCGTCCAGATTTCTTTCGACAGCCCGTCGGCATGCACAGCGGGTATCTGGCTAATTGATCCAATGGGCAGGCAGGCTCTGCTTGGAAATTATGCGGTAGATTTTGGTATGAATAGGATCCATGCAGGCATCGAGGAGTTCTCGCCTGGCGCTTACACACTCAAGATAGTGCTTGGCAGCAATGTTTATACTGGCAGGATAATCATCAGGTAAAAAAACTCTTACCGGAATAAACTGAAAAAACCCCGATGAAGCAAGCCTTACGTCGGGGTATTCTTCATTTTGCCCATTGGAATCAAGGCAAGCAGGCTGAAATAATAATGTTATAAATGAATAACCTGATTCCTGACTTCGACACTTTATAATTCACGATTTTATAAGATGTTATAAATCAAGC
>DAINRZ010000195.1:0-6705 GCA_036741575.1 Kapaibacterium sp. (SeqCode) | reverse complement strand
GAATAAAGTTATTTTATTTATTTATATATACTTATTTTACAATAAGCATTAAATTGTCAGGCGAATATTCGCCATTGAATCGTTTTTGCAGGATAGTGTATGGAGCATACAGGTTATAATGAAATTCATAAATATGATTTCATTTATGGAAATGTGCCGTCTTACGGTCAAACCGATATAAACGAGCCGAGGTTTAAAATAGCACTCAACCTGGCCCGGTCTATTACCGGCTGCCGGTCTGTATTCGATGCGGGTGTTGGCAGCGGCGGATTTTATTTCAATGCTAAAAACGATTTTAATGTTTTCGGGATTGAACCAAGCAAAGTGGCTATCGAAAAATACCTGAAATTCGAGAAGAATATCAGGCGAAGGTTTATTCAGGATATCAAAAATGATTATCCGCCCGAAGCGTGCGACCTGGTAGTTTGCCTCGAGGTGCTCGAGCATATTCCCGACAGCGATATTCCAATTGTTTATGAAAACCTTCTGCATATTGGCCGCAAGTATTTTATTTTCTCGATAGCCTCCCACGAGGATGTAATTGAAGGCCACGACCTGCACGTAAACCTGAAGGGTTACGAAGAATGGGAAAACCAATTAAGGCAGTATTTCAATATTATCAAGGTGTTCCCGATACACAGCGACAGAAGCAGGGTATATTTCCTGGAAAAACCTGGCAGCAGTATTGCCGGCCTGCAATTCGACGGGCAGAAGTTTATGGAATTGATGAATGGTGGCGGCAAAAAACCGCTCTTTTCTATTATTATCCCTACTTATAACCATGCCTGGTGCCTGCCCGGTGCTATCGAAAGCGTCCTAAAGCAGACCTTTGCCGACTGGGAGGCGGTCGTCGTAAATGACGGATCTACAGACGGAACTGAGGAAATCATTGCCGGTTATTCAATGAAGGATAAAAGAATCAGGGTATATACAAAGCCCAACGGAGGAGTTGGTTCTGCCCTTAACTATGGTATCGAGAAATCGGAAGGCCAGTGGATCTGCTGGCTATCGTCAGATGATTTGTTCGAAAAAAATGCTCTCTCTATATTTCATGATGAAATATTGCGCCACCCTGATGTGAAATTCTTCCACAGCGATTTTTACCTTTTGGATGACAAATCCGGAGAAAAGAACATTGGCGAACTGGACAGAGCGAAAAACATGCCCGCAAAAGAATGGCAGACTATAGCGCTGCTGCAGGGAAATATCGTGCATGGAATAAGCATTGCCGTCCACCGGTCGGTTTTCGAAGCTGCAGGAATGTTCAACGAATCCTATCCAAATGGGCAGGATATCGATATGTGGATTAGAATAAGCAACAAATTTAACTTGTACTTTATTAATAAGCGCACATGCATTACGCGGGCACACGACGAAACGGGCACGGCACAGTTCCCCGAAGCCGGAGAATACGATGCCGCACGGGCTTCTGTTGATTTTATTAATAATAATAACCTGATGCAGATATATGGATTTATAGATTTTAATAATACAGAGAATATTGTCTCGATAATCCGTAACACCATTAATGCTGTCCTGAATGTAAATGCCTTCATGTACCGGGGTGCCGGGTATATCCCGGCGCTGCTCGACAGGCTGAGGGAGTGGGTTTCCAAGCTGCCGGGCACTTTCAGGAATGCACTTAAAGCAGACTTCGCACGAATAAGCGAAAACATAATGAAAGCAAAGATTCCGCAAGAGATAAAAACTGCATTCGAGACTATGGTCAAAATGTGGGACGAGCCTTTTAATTACAAGCCATACGATGTATTAACTGCAATTCGGGAGAATGCTATAAAGCTTGATAAAGCAGGCAACTACGGGCAGGCAGAAAAACTATACCGTTATTTGGATAAAATCGAAAAACACGAACAAAAATTAAAAATATCAAAAGATTTGCCAACCGATATTCCCAATACCCCGGCGCCAAAACCACGGCTGGTTTACCCGGAAAGCAAACTTGCCCACAGGCTGCTCGATGGGCTGAAGGGAATTGAAATCGGGCCGTCGTCCCATAATCCTTTTGGTTTGGACACAATCAATGTAGGGATGAGGGACGATATATACGAAAAAGAGCAGTTGGAATTGACCGGTTCAGTTGCCCGGATAGATATCGAGGCAAATGCGGACGATATCCCTCTCGATACGGAATCTGTCGATTTCGTACTGAGTTCGCATGTCATCGAGCATTGCCCCGATATGATTAAAGCCTTGACTGAGTGGTTTAGGATTACAAAAAAAGGCGGATTAATCTATTTTATTACCCCGCTGCGCGACGCTTCTCCGGCTGACAGGGAGCAGCCTCTGACAGAATGGCCCCACCTGTTCGAAGACTATTTCCTGCAGATAAAACCTGAAGACGAACCTGAGGCAGGCCAGTTCGGCCATTGCCATTACCATGTGTTTACAATCGAAACCATGAAAGATTTTATGCAACGGATATTCGGCGATAGAGTGGTACTGGTTGAACAACAGGAAAAGGACGACAAAAACGCAATCGGTTTTACTTTGGTTTATAAAAAGGTTAAAAGCAACGATGAATCATTCCCGTGGAAAATCGAAAGCGGAAGCGATTCTGCTGATATTAAGCTGAAAGGATTCGAGCCGATTATCGAAAACGGCCCGGCAATTGTGCAGGATTCAGGTAAGTTTGTTAATATAGTAATGGTTACCTATAACAGGCTGGAATATACCAAACAGGCTATTAATTCAATACATAAACATACTGATTATCCTTTTGCCCTTACAGTCGTTGATAATAACAGCTCTGACGGGACTAAGGAATACCTTGCTGAATTGAAATCGAACGGAATAATATCCAACTTAATACTTCTCGACAATAACGAAGGAGTGGCTAAAGCAGCAAACTTAGGCTGGAGCCTCGAGCCTGATGCACATTATTTTATGAAATTCGATAATGATATTGTAATCCAAAAGGACAAATGGCTTTCGGAGATGATTAATGTAATCGACAATATCGATTCACTGGGCGCCGTTGCTTATAATTTCGAACCTGTAAGCTATGATACCGAAGTTTACCAAGGGAATATTACTATTCGTCCCAAGAAAGAAGGCAACCTTGGCGGAGCATGTATTCTTGTGCCCCGCAGGACTATCGAAAAAATAGGGTTCTGGTGCGAAGATTACGGCCTATATGGCGAGGAAGATGCCGATTACTGTTACCGTATCAGAATGGCAGGTATGCAAATAGCCTATATGGAGGATGAAAACGCAGGGATACACCTGCCCGGAGGCAAAGCTGCCGTTATCGATCCGGTGACTCTAAAAGCAACAGACGAGGACGAAGAAGGGGCTTACCCTGAATACAGGCTGTGGAAAGACGATATGCGGCGCCGGAACGTCAAAGCCGGTAATTACGAAAGAAATATGAGGCTTTATAACGCTGGTAAGAAACCTATCTATTGCGAACCTGAATTTGTAAAGGAATATTTCTCACAAATCGATAAACCTGATAAGCAAAATTATAATGTTTCGATAATTATTCCTGTCTTTAATAAATCCGAATTAACAAAGAACTGCATCGAAAGAATATATGAAGTAGCATCGAAAAATATTAGCTTTGAGATTATTGCCGTCGATAATGCTTCAACAGATGATACTGCCAAAATCCTTAGCGGATTTGAACAAAAATATGATAATTTCAGTTTTATTAGGAACGAAGATAACCTTGGTTTTGCGAAAGCATGTAACCAGGGTATTGCCGCATCCGGATCACCTTATGTATTGCTTCTGAATAACGACACTCTGCCTATGCAGGGCTGGCTGGAAAATATGATGGATGAGATTGCGAATTCCCCTGATATAGGAGCTGTGGGGCCTTGCCTGCTATACCCTGAGACGAACCTGGTACAGCATGTGTGGGTTACCATCGGCAACCAGAATTTCCAGATTGCACCTTACCATGCTTACAGGTATTATGATATTAACGAAACACCCGAACTTGCAGAAAGTCGCGATGTCAGCTGCCTGACTGCTGCCTGCCTGCTTATTTCGCGGGAAGCGATAAATGATATTGGTATGCTCGACGAAGAGTATATCAACGGATTCGAGGACGTAGATTACTGTTTCAGGCTCGGCCAGGCCGGCTACAGGCTGAGGTACTGCGCTGCCAGCAGGCTTTGGCATTATGAATCGATGACCGAGAACAGGAACAAAAATGATATAGATAACTGGAAACGACTGAACCAGAAATGGCTGGGTATAATAAACTGGGATGAATCGCTGAAGGAAACATTGATTGCTAATAAAATAATAGATGAGAAAAGGGAAAAAGCACTTACTGTAATAGAGGCCGGAAAAACAGCTATTACGCCGAAACCAGTAATACCCGAACCAGTCCTTGATTTCGATTTTTCGGTTATAATCCCTGTTCATAATAATGTATCATACACTGAAAGATGTATTGAGGGCATTTTAAAAACAATGGGTTCAAATAAAATTGAAATTATTATTATTGACAATGCCTCGACAGATAATACTGCTGAATACCTCCATGGCTTAGGTAATAAAATCAGGTATTTCCAAAACCAGACCAATGTTTCTTATGCCAAAGCCAACAATCAGGGCGCTGCAGCGGCAACCGGAAAATACCTTTTATTCCTGAACAATGATACAGAGCCGTTCCCCGGATGGCTGGATTCTTTCCGCGAGGAATTCGAGGCGAATTCCATGACGGCTGCCCAGGGCGCTAAGCTGCTCTATGAGGATGGCACAATCCAGCACGCAGGAATGGTTTTCGGCCCAAGGGCAGGCAGGCAACCCGAACCTTACCATGCATACATTACAGCGGACGCATCTTTGCCGTTTGTCAACAGGAAGAGGAAAGCCCAGTTTGTAACCGGGGCTGCTTTTGCAGTAAGGAAAGAAATCTTCGATAGTATCGGCGGGTTCGACGAAGAATATATTTTTGGTTGGGAAGATACCGATTTTTGCATGAATATTAATATTATGGGCCTGGATATTATTTACAATCCCGAAGCAGTCCTGTATCATTACGAATCGCTGACTAAAAAACTGCGCGACGCAAACGGCGAGGATATGATGAATCCCGAATCGGCAATGGAATTTAGCAATCGCAGCCGCTTTTTTGCAAAGTGGGGCGATTACCTTGTCAAAGATGCCGATGCTTTCTATGCCGAGGATGGGCTGAGGCTGGAAGGAAACCGGTTGGTTCCCATTGGCAGGCAGGCAGCTCCGGAAACTGCGCAGATAAAACAAAGAATTAGCATGGCTGATGCGATGAAAGAAAACGAACTGCTTAAAAAAAGGACCCTGACAAGTTTCTCCGAAAGGTTCAATGCAAGGAATTATTCTGCCGCTTCCAATGTATTAATAAAATACCCGGCCGCTTTGGGCGACACTTTGACTATTACAGCAATAGTATCTGAATTAAAAAGGTATTACCCGCACCTGAAAATATATATTAGCGGCGAAGAGTATCTCTCCGGAATTTTCGATTATCATCCTGATATTGAATCTTATATACCTTTAAATTCAGATGAATTGATATTTATTGAAACGATATGCGACGAGATTGTTGACTATAATAATATTATTGCATTAATGCCCGATTATTACAATAGAATATCATATATGGATATATTCGGCAATATTGCCGGGATTAAGTTCGTAAACAGAGGAATAGTTTACAGGGTAACAGATGAGGAATCCGAGTGGGCAATTAAAACTGTAAGAGGTTTTATCGGAAGCAGGAAAGCAGTAGCTCTGCACCTGCAAACAAACAAGGATGCCCACAGGAGTTATCCGCATGGCATTGGGCTGATTAGCGAACTTTCAAGCCTCAATCCTGAACTTGTTTTTATAAATATGGGGCTCGAACCGGTTAACGGGCAGCACCCAGCTTTGTTCGACTGCCCCGGGCAACGAATTACAGGCATTCGCGGCCAGATTGCCATTGCATCTTTATGTGATTATTTCATTACTGTTGACAGCGCATTCTTCCATGTGGGGCACAACCTGTTCAATAAACCTACGTTGGTTATTACAGGGATAACTAATCCGGCATTAATTGGAAATCCAGCCGCAGGATTTTCCTGGATTAGGAACGAAAACTCGGAATTCCTTGATTCATATTGGCAAAAACCCGGTGTTAACGACAGCATGACTGGACTGCTTCCCGTTGCAATTGCCGGGAAATTTACCGAAGAAATACTGAAATAAGAGATTGAGCTAAGATAAAAGGAAATTTGCAGTAAAGTTCAATGAAATTGAATTTATCTATATGAAGATTTTAATAAAAAAAAAGCCCCGGAACCAAAATCCCGGGGCAAAATAGTACTTTCTGTAAAATTATAATTCCGGAATATAATTCAGGAAATCGAACGGAAGCATTGTCATCGGCGAACCGTTATTACTCATTAGAAACTTTATCAGTCTAAGGTTTTCGTCAATTTTTTTAACATCGACACCGAGCATTCCGGGCAGCATCTCCTGCAGCCCCAGTTCTACTTCGGATGGGTACTGAACCAGCGTAATTTCTTCTCCAGGCTTTATTCCGGCTTCGGCTTTTGCTAAATCAATAGCGTGATACAGGCCGCCCAGTTCGTCCACCAGGCCGAGTTCTTTGGCGTCTTTTCCGCTCCAAACCCTTCCCTGGCCGATTTTATCAATTTCTTCGAATGATTTTTTCCTACCATCGGAAACCTTTGTAACAAATCCTTTGTA
>DAINRZ010000194.1:0-6723 GCA_036741575.1 Kapaibacterium sp. (SeqCode) | reverse complement strand
TTAACTAATATATTTTATCGGATTTTAAATAATTTTATTGGATTGTGGATCGATATTATGCGTAAAATGAAGTGTATTGCCTTGTGGCCGTTAATGGCTGTTTTAGTTTCTTTTATTGTTCATCCTGCAATTTCGGGCACTTACGTGATTAAAGGCGGGACAATAATCAACACACACGAAAAAACAGTAACTACAAACTCAATTATTATAATAAAAGATTCAGTAATTATTGCAGCAGGGGACAAAATCAAGGAGAAAATACCTCCCGAAGCAGAAATTATTGATGCAGCAGGGAAATTCATTATACCAGGCCTGACTGACGGCCATATTCATTTTTTTCAGTCCGGAGGCCTTTATACGAGGCCCGATGCTATAGACCTGAGGCACAGGCTGCCCTACGAAAAGGAGCAGGAATGGATAAAACAAAATATTGGCGACCTGTTCAAAAGATACCTTAGGTGCGGTGTTACTACGGTTATCGACCTGGGCGGCCCGTTCTGGAACTTCGAGGTTAAGAAACAGTCCATGGGGTGCGACACTTGCCCGCGTGTATATACCACCGGGCCGCTCATCGCCTCGTATCAGCCCCAGGCTCTGACTACACCCGATCCGCCGATAATTAAAGTTAATTCAGCAGGCGAGGCTTTGGCACTTGTGCAAAAGGAACTTGCCGCAGGGGCTGATTTTATAAAAATCTGGTATGTTGTCAGCAAAGCTCTCCCGATAAACTTGGAACAATTCTTCCCTATTGTGAAAGCAGTTGCCGATGAATCCAGGGCAAATGGCAAATCTGTTTGGGTGCATGCTACCGAACTCGAAACAGCCCGAAAAGCCGTGGAAGCAGGTTGCAATATACTCGTCCATTGCATCACGGATAAAGATGTGGATTTGGCCTTTCTCGAATTGTGTAAAAAGAATAATGTGATAGTCATCCCAACCCTGTGGGTGTTCGAGTCCTACGAATCTGTTTTTTCCAAAAAGCTCGATTTGCTGAAATCAGAGCATTTGCTTGGAAACCCAAAAATCATAGCTACATTTTTCGATATGAACGGCCTTAATTATGATGAACTTGGCGAACGGCAAAAGAAAATCCTGGTGGAGAACAAACCGGTAGTTACAAATCCCATTATGCTTAGTAATCTAAAGAAAATGCATGATTTCGGAATTACCATTGCTGCAGGCACAGACGCGGGCAATATAGGGGTGCTGCACGGCCCTTCGCTTTTCCACGAATTCGGATTAATGGCCAAATCAGGAATGCAAAACCACGATATTATTATTTCAGCAACCCTGAACGCCGCAAAGCTAATTGGCGCGCAGAACAGGCTGGGTTCTGTAGAAAAGGGAAAACTTGCCGACCTTGTTATCCTAAGTTCGAATCCATTAGAAAATATTGAGAACATGTCGGATATACACTTAATATTTAAAAATGGTAATTTGCTGCAACCGGAAAAACTGCTCGTGTATTCGCCCGAAGATCTGGCCCAAATACAGCTTAATGCTTATAATGCCAAAGACCTGGAAGCATTCCTTGCAGTTTACCACAAAGACGTCGAGGTGTATAAATTCCCCGATTCACTGTTATATAAAGGATTGGATAAAATGAGGGAAATTTATTCGGGTTTTTTTGCTAAATCCGGAAACCTTTATTGCCGGCTTCTGAACAGGATTGTGAATGGAAATATAGTGATAGACAGGGAATATGTCAGCACTGATATACCCGGCAGGAACACAATAAATGCTACTGCAATTTATGAAATCGAAGGCAGCCTGATAAAAAAAGTATGGTTTATACAATAATCGTCATTAATTTGAATTTAAAAAACAATGCTGAGAATGAAAATGAAGATTTTACCGTTACTCTTTATTGCCGTATTTCTGATGTCTTCGCAATGCGGCAAGGAAACAACAATTGCCGTCGATAAAGGGAATATTGCCGGCTCGGCCAGGCGCTATAACGAACTGGGGCAGGTAAGGCCCGAAAACGATAACATTACCGTTTCGCTGCGAAACGATGCAGGCAGCCAGGCCACAACAACCACCGATAAGGGAGGCAGATTCTATTTCAAAGATATTGAGCCGGGTATTTATGATATAATTTGTTCGTATCCCGGCGACGATACGGCTGCAATTTATTCTTTCCAGTTTTCGGGCAACGGCACTGCATGGGTGGGCGGCAGCGACGAATCGCTGAGGGTAATCAAACCGGCGTTTACCAAATTCCAGAATGTTGATGTAAGAATAGAAAACGGCAGCCTAAAAGTCCGTGGCAAAAAGATTGACTGGGTATCCGAAACCGGCGAGTTTTTTTACTATAGGATATTCTTTTCGCAAGGGGCGGATGTTTCGAAGCAGGAAGGAAAATATCTGCTAACATATTCTGCCGGTTACGACGCATCAGTCGATTCGGTATTAACTTCAATACCATTGGCTGCCCTTTACCCGGATTTGAAAAAAGGGCGCACATATTACGCAGTAGTATATCCCGGATTTTCTTTGTACTTTAAAGACAACCGGACGGGGAAAGCATATTTTTCCGGCCTGGGAGTTCCCTCGGAAATCAAGAGTTTTGTTATGGAATAAAAAATAATAATAAACTTAGCTTATATTAAGTTCTTTCATTATTTCGGCAATCCTTGAATTCACGCCGTCGTAACTCTCTTGTTTTTCCTTAAGCCTGTCGTTAATCTGGGCTATACGTTTTTCAGTATCAATCAAAGCACGTGTGGCATTGACGTCGTCTTTTAACTGTTCGAGCCTGCTTTCCTGAGCTTTAAGCGAATCTTTATCCCTAGCAATAGATTCTTCGAGCCTTGATTTTCTCTCTTTGAGGTTCGAGAGCGCCAGCACAAGCTTTTCTTCTCGCAGTTGTTTCTGGTCGTGGAAATACTCTTTCTGTCGGGCATCGAAAATTACGAATGCTTCTCTTATACGTGCAAGAAAAGCCTCCCTGTGCCTTTTCTTTAATTTCAAAATCTTCACATCATTCTGCAGAGTAATAAGCATTTCCCTGATTTCGCGGAAGCGTTCCCAAGTCTTAGCATCTTCGACGGCTTTTTCCACCCTGGCTTTCAGCATATTGTAGTTTTCTTCGCTTTCTTTTTCGAATTGTTCCCTGTCTGCTTCGCTTCGTTCATTTAGTTTGGTAAAGCAGTCCCGCACAATGGCATACAATTCTTCGCGCTGCTCCTTTTTCAGCCTCATAGCTTTAATAGTCTGCTGTGCAGTTATCAGGTTTTGCCTTGCCTGGGCAAAATCCTCGGAGTTATTGGCAAACTCCACGGCTTTGTCAACATTGTCCTTCATTAGCCTGTAATTGCCTTCGCAGTCTTTTTCGAATTGTTCTTTTTCTGTGTCCTGCCTGATATTCAGCTCATCGAAAGCTTTGCGCAGTGCTTCGAAAAGTTCGTCGCGCAGGTCTCTTTTCAGCCGCTTTTCCTTGAGCAGGTCCATCATGTTGTTAAGCTTTTCCCTGCCGTCTTTGTAGAATGTTACTGTTTTCGAGAAAGCTATTACGTCGTCAATCATCGGTTTCAGTATTTCGTAGTTCTCTGCCGACTCTTTTTCGAATTCCTCGCGGTGGCTGTCTTGTCGTTCGTTCAGGTCGTCGAAGGCAGTCCTTAGTATATTGAATAGGTCGTCTCTCTGTTCGCGTTTCAGTTTTGTATTTTTTGCCTGGTTTTGCGCATCTACAAGCCTTTCGCGGGCATCTTTGAATATTTCGGCGTTGGCCGAAAACTTAACTGCTTCGAAAACCACCGTTTTCATTCTTTCGTAGTTTATCGAGCATTCTTCTTCGTATAATTTTCTTTCTTCGTCGATTTTTTTGCTCAAGAGGTCGAATGCATCAAGTACACGCGTGTATTGCTCCTCGCGCTGTTCTTTTTTGAGCCGCAGCCCTTTAAAAGACCCCTGTGTTTCTATCAGCACCCTGCGTGCATCCTGAAGGTCTTCGGCTGTATTCAGGTATTTAATAGCTTCATCGACTTTTGCTTTTATGTTATGGAAGTTTTCTATACATTCCATTTCGTAGCTTTCGCGCTCTTCGCTTTGCTTTTTATTCAGTTCTTCGAAAGTATTGTTCAGGGTAGTGAATAGTTCTTCCCTGTGATTTTTCTTAAGGCTGACATTTTTTATTTCATTTTGCACATGAATTAATTTATCCCTTGCCTGTTTAAAGTCGTCTGTTTCGGCTGCAAAAGCGAGCGCTTCGTCCACCATTGCCTTTAGCTTTTCGTAATTAGCCTGGTAGTCCTGTTCTTCTTTTGCCTTTTGTTCTTCTTTTTTCCTGGATAATTCATCGGAGACAATCCTAAGCCGTTCCACCAATTCTTCGCGGTGCTCTTTTTCGAGTTTCAGGCTTTTTAGGTTCTGGATAGTGTCCCTTACATAATTCAGGGCTATGCCGGCGTCCTCGTGTGCATTCGAAGTATTAATACAGTATTCCACATCATCGGACACATCACTGTGCATCATTTCGTATGAATAATTACCAAAATTTGCATAAGGGAAATGATAGCGTTTCAGGGGTATTTTAATATTATCGTCCCTTGTTTCCACAATACTTTTGTACTGGTTCCACAGCATCACACAATTATCGATATCAGTATTCCCGCCTTCTTCTTCGGGCACGATAAGCCTGAAATGGTATTCTACGTCGCCGTAAATCAATTCGTCGAATTTTTTGCCGCTAAAACCGCACATTCCGTTCTGACGCTGCCAAACAGCTTCTTTTAACTGCCAGGTTAATTCCAATTTTTCACCACTCAACTACTTAAACTGTAAATTGTTAAAATTTGCAAATCAGCAAACTACAATATAAAAATTATTTTTTATCAATCAATCTTACAAATAAAAATCTAATCGTTGGCAAGTATCTTAGGATTAAATTAACATAAGTCGGTTTGGGCCCCAAAATCTGCTTAATGCATAGCAGGCAGGCAGCTCTAATCGCTGCACCTGCAACCGTCCATCAGCAGTTCAGGCCGGTATTCGAAATGCATGGTATCGAAATGGTACCATTTGCCGCCCCAAATAAAACCGTATTTCTCGAAAATTTCCACGATTTCCGGCGGCATTTTGTTAATATATTTATATTTGCCGTTTGAACCAGGCTTTTGCCACCGCCAGTAATGGGAATACTCTGTGTTCAGGTCGATTGCTATGCCGAAAGAATGGGCGCTAATCCTGCTTGTGCCTGCAATCTTACGGAAATTAAAAGAACCGGCGGTTTTGACAAAATATTTGTGGAATTCTAACGGCAATTTTGATAATTCCTTCTTAACGGAATCAAGTTTTTTATCGGCCCCGTTTATTTTCGAAACCTTCAGCTTTCTGCCGAACCAATCAATTGCGACGAGGTTTTTCAGTACTTCGCCCTTGCTTTTCCCGTACATTTTATAAAATATCGGCTCGTGCCTGATCCTGCCCGGATCGTAGTTTTCATCTATAGGGATTTTAAAATTGCGTCCGGCTTTGTAGCACTGCGACATCATATCCTTGAGTGAAGCATAATCCAGCAGGCTGTCGAAATCGCTTTTTATTATACCGTCATCCCAAACCATTTTTGTCCCGTCAGTTAAATAAGCATAATTGCTGCTAACAGAATCGATAAAATCAGGGTATGCTTTTTTCAGGCAAACAAGGCCTGCGGGAATTCCATGGTTTTCCGTTTTATGGTTGCTTCCGGCTGTCTCATTCGTATCGGCGCCAGAGGGCTTCTGAGGCCATGTATTCGATAGCTCGCTGCTGCAGAATGACAGCAAAATTAGCAGAGCCATCATTGAAATATATCTTAGTTTGCCTGTCATATTAATTTTCGATATAAAATATAGTATTAACTTTTACCGAGCGGGCTTTGCCGCCCGGCCAGCCAAAGCTGCTGCTCGAGCCGCCGTCGAGGTTTATGGCATCGGTAGCGCCTAGGCCGATAAGTAACTGAGATATACCTGGCAAGGTATAGCCCTTTGAAGTATATAGCATAATTATACTGCCATCCTTCATTATACCAATGACACTCCGGCGAACTTCTTTGTCCCTCGACGGCCTGTTCCTGAATTCTTCATGCTGGATTGTGCCGTTTTTTACTAATACCGGACCAGCTTCGAAAGCTGTTTCAATAGATGACCGGAATGATTTATCATTATATTTTTCGCGGAATTCCCCTGTGGTGATAATCTCTGTTGTGCCTTCTTTTGTAGTATAAAATACCCTGAACCATTTGGAATCGGAGCGTGCTTTATTGCGCAGGTAGGCCGAGTGCCTTGCCCTGCACTTTCCGGCAGCTACATCTACCGTCGGTTTCCATTCGAGCTTTCCTTTGCTGATAACAAGGCCGGCCGGATAGTAGCCGGTGCTGTCCTTATCGAAGAAAGTACCGTTTATTGCGGCAGCAATGCCTTTGTGTTTTTTTATAAAATGATTGACTGTTATTCCCTTGTTCGAAGTAAAAACTCTTAGTTGGCTTGGTTTTGCTATTGTGTAAACGTACCGGTCGGTAACAATAATGTTATTATTTAATGCTGCCTGCAATACTACGGGTTTTGCAGAAAGGAGAATAATAATTACTAATATCAGCTTTAGTTTTTCCACACTTTTCCGTTATCTACTTTTATTAAACGACAGGTTCAAAATTATAAACAATTTTAAAATAATTTAAAAAAATTTACTATGAAAAATATATTCAAAATCAGAAATAAATTCCTAACGATTATTTTAATTTTT
>DAINRZ010000193.1:0-6752 GCA_036741575.1 Kapaibacterium sp. (SeqCode) | reverse complement strand
TGTCAGGGGTCGGTCTGCCGGGCGTTTGGGTGTGTGAACGATAACCAGAATTGCAACACGGTATTTTTTACATAGCTTGCTAAGTCCCTTCATCAATTGCAGCGCTGCCTGCTGGTCAACGGTCGCCCTGTCGGTTAAATATCCTATGTTATCGATAATTACTATTTTGGGATTTAAGCTCTCTAAATGTGTTTCTATCTTAGCAAATAATTTCGTTGAATCGTCGAGCAGCTCTACATCATTGCAGAAATAAAAGTTCTGGTTATCCGTCAAATTTAACATACCATACCGTTTTCGTAGCTGGTGTGGTTTACTTTCAAAATCGTAAACAATAACTTTCGAGGGGGGGTGCTTGTTTTCCAAAGTTAGGCAGCATTCCCCCTTTGAAATTGCCATTGCTATTTGCATTGCAAGTGTCGATTTTCCCGTGTTGGTGCTGCCTGCCAATAAAGTAACCTCGCCTGCATAAATCCACTGTCCTAATATCGGCACGGGGTCTGGTTCGTTCTGAATACTTTGTAAGTAATCCCCAAAACAAACTACTTCGGGGTGTTCCGGGACGGTCACGCCCGGCAATGTGTCTGGAGTATGTTGTTCATATTTTGGAAGTGTAATAGTCCCGTTGTTATCTTTCATCTACTTTTTCCCCTTTTTTGTACTCATAAATACATCCATCCATCAAATCATAAATTGTCGTATTCCAATTGCCATAAAAAGCACGGGCGGCGTCCTTGCAGTTTTTATCAGCTCTAAATATATCGATATATCGGGTTGCAAGTGCCTCGTATTCCTGCCAATAATGAATAAATCCCGGCAATGGCATTACTATTCTGAATCGGTGTGAATCCGGTGTGTGCCTGTAGCTTGTGTATAGGAACGCCGCCGCCTTAATTTCTGGCATATTTAATGCATCTTCCATTTTTAGGCTGCGGTCAACGTCTATACTTAGCAGGTCGCTGCCGTGCCAATTGGCTTTGCACCGCTGCCCGGTTACGTGTCCACAAATGAACGGATAACCTTTTGCAATGCTGGCAATAAGCTCGGATTTACTCATCAGCTCAGATTTAAAGCCGTTTGTTAGGTTGGAGTAATCCTTATATGGCTGTCCTGTCTTTGGATTGCAGTTTTTATTGAGAACATTCTTATTGATACTGACGTAATAAAGTCGCTCGTAATCAATACCTTGCTTTAATTTGTTCTCGGCAATTACTTGGCTCTCCGCTTCGTGCCTTGTTAATCCTGAATCGTATTCGAGTATTGCAGCATATTCCTCAAAAACTTCATTCGTAAATCGGTATCGAATCCCTGCCGGGTCGAAATTGATTTGAATTTCAGGTTTTATAGGGGGGCGTTGGGGCGCTGGCTGCCAATTGCCATTATTTCCCCGATAAACGCCCGTGTAACCGTTTTTTCTTGCCTCAAATACCAAAGTCCCAAAGTTGACATTTGAAAGCCTTGTGGCTAATTTTCGGCGGTGCTGGTCGGGCGTCTCATCTTTGAATCGACTTAGCAGTATTTGTAGTGCGGTCACTTCATCAAATTCATTGCCGACGGCTGCAATTACTTTTAACCACGTTTCGTAATCGGGTCGGGTCGGTATGTATTGTATTGCCTCGTAAGCTGTTTTTAGTGTGTCGTTACCGTCCATCGGCTGCCTCGCTTTCCTTCAAAAACTCCGCCGGGCTGTAGGATATATCGGCAATTTCTCCCCACGTGCGCTGCCTAAGTCCGTACTTCTTATATATCCTGTTTATAATTTTCCGGGTCTGCCTGTCTGTTTGCTGCCGTTCTGCCTGCAATACTTTGAATTTAAATTCTTTCCTATTCATGGCTGCCGTCCTGTTTTCCCCTGCCAACTATTTCAGAATATTTGTAGTAGTAACGCCCGCCGATTTTGATTGCAGGAAGTTTACCCGATTTCCGCCAATTAAGCAAAGTCAACTCAGTGACTTTAAGCAGCAATGCCGTTTCTGCCGTGTTTAAAAGCCGCTCATCCGGTGGTGGTGTGGTGGTGGGTGTGTAGTCTTGCAGGGCTTTTGCTATGCCTTCACTTATTAAACTCTGTAGTTCATCCCTGCTAATGTTTTCAAGTTGTAGAATCATTTTACCTCACTTTTTTTTAATTAAACAAAGTTGTTTAATGCTAAAACGTAAGTAAGTATATGATTTTTATAGTGTTAAAACATGATTTTCATGATAAAAAGCCATGATTTTCATGATTTTCATGATTTTTTATTCATATAATCAACTAATATTGGTTTTAGTTTTTCAATCAATTCCTGAATCTTTTCATCAATAGGTTTGTGACCGTTTTTCATCTTTGCAAGATAAGTTTTAAGGTTTTGATATTTCCTTAATGAGAAAATTCTATCAGCTTCTTTTTTCTTTTTAGTACCTGTTAAGGTTATTAATCCTGAATCTTTTATTCGATTAACAAAAGTGTCAGGGTGTAATCTATTAATAGCATCCTTACATAGAATCCATATTGCAATTGCTAAATCAATTTCTTTTATTTCATCTGTGTTAATTTCTATACTTTTGGGTGCTGCTGGTGTTTCTTCACCTGCTGGCAATGTTTTTGCATTTTCAATCGGTTTATCAATAGCAGTTTGCTCTGTATCGGTATTTATGTTATCTAAATATATTCTTTTTAAAGCTTTAACAAAATCGAGTTTTTGTCTGTTAGGTATATAGTGTTCATACTGCAATTCCAAATTTTGTAAAAATTCTATTTTTTCTTTTTTAGTTTCTTTGTAATGGAATTGTCTTTCTATTTCAAATTTTGATAAATCTAAAAGTATTCTTTGACCTGAATTACTTGAAGTTTCGATTTTATTAATTTTAAGAACAATAATTCCCGGTTCCTCTTCATCTGGTATAATACTTTTTTCACTTTCCATAATATCTCTTTCGATAAATTTATAAATTAGCGACATTTAATAATACCTTTCAAATGCCAATTTAAAATTAATTTTAATCAAATATAAGTTTTTAGACTTCTTTGTACAAAGAAAAGTTCTACACATTTTCCCAACAAAAGAAGTTACTTTTTTAGTGACATGTTTAGTGTCATGGTGTCATGGTGTCACCAAATCAATATATTTGTCACCTGTCACCAAAACGGAAAACATCTATTCATTAGCTCAGCAGCGCTGTATTAACCTATAGTTTGGTATGCCTTGCCATTCAAACGTCGCTCTACGGGGCTGTATTGCGGTTGAATATTAGCCAAAATGCAGGGCTGGTCGGGATTAATTGGAAAATATATTATCATAAGCATTATTCAAAACGTCTAAAACCTCGCTCCCGTCCTGCTGATAATACAGGCTCTCCATTGCATAATCGTGTCCCGTATAACGATTTCGAACGTGCCTTGCAACAAAAGACAATCGAGAATTGAAAGTACGACGGGCGGTGTGGCATGTGAGAAGTTCCCATTTTTTTACTTTTCGCTCAGTCCTGCCGTCAACAATTGTAATTTCCTCATCAATACCTGCAATTTTACCGATTTCCTTTAGATACTCATTTGTTTTCTGGTTCGACAATACCGGAAGTATGTTATCATATTTTCGCAGGATTTCTTTTGCTTTTTCTGGCAGTGGGAGTTCAAACAACTCTCCGGTCTTGCTACGACGTACAAACCAAATGCCATCGTTATCTACATCAGCACTATTGAAACGAGCAACTTCGTTATATCCCTGCCCGGTAAAAAACATAAAAAGCCAAAAATCCCTTACACGGTCGAGGCGCTCCCCAACAACACAAGTAACAAACTTTTGCAAGTCATCTTTTGTTAATGCAATGTGCTTAATCGGCTGTGGTTTTGGCATTTTAAAACGATTTATATTATAGTTCTGGTGTTTTCCCCTGTCCAAAGTCCACTTAAAAAAGGTCTTAACGTAATCTAATGTTTTGCGCATACTATTTATTGACAAATTCCTTTTGGCATAGAATATTTGCAGTTTATCCCAAAATACTTCGTTTATTTCCTCAAATACAATTTTATTTTTCTTGCTAAATTCAACAAAGTGCATACGGATTGTTTTATAATTACGTAGGTATCTCGGCGAGCGGAGTGCTGATAACATTTCGAGAAATTCATCAAATACATCAAAAAAGCCATTTGAATCTTGTGGATTAAGATGTTTCTTTATTATTGCAACCACTTCATTGAAACTATACTGTTTTTTTTCTGCAATAATATCGTTAACAATAGAATCTATGCTGTTTTTCAGGTTTTGCAGGTATTGGTTTAATATTGCCTCGCCGCCCTTTGCCCGTTGTTTGGCTGCATCCCATTTTTTGGGATTTATCTTTTTCCCGGTATTGATACGATGTAGTTTCGTACCACTACGTATAAAGCAATAAATAGACTTTTCAGTATTGGCAATACGTTTATCGGCGTCGAGATAAAACTTAACATTAATTTTCAAATTCATTTCCCTTGTATAGTTCAATATTTTACTGCAATATAATACTATACAATATACTATACAAATATTTCTTAAATTAAGTATAATTATTTATATGAGAAAATTATAAAATTTCCTTGAATCCCTTATTAATACTGTATTTGTTATAATTTAATACTAAAGATAATATAAGTTAAATATAGATGGTGGTATTCCCTCCTCCGGTACTGACCTTGAATGATAATAATATTGGATAACAGGATAATTACTGAAAAAGTATAATTAGAAGAATTAACAGTTTTCATATTACAAAAATTTTCATTTTCGTCATTCAGCAAATTCTTTAATAACTTTGCGGGTGCTTTTTCTTTACTATAAAATTCGCTTATTTTTATTAGTTTTTAGATGGAACACATCGGGAGATACATTATATCTCCTTCAGGTATTAGTATTTGCAAATTATGGCGACTTATCAGACAGAACAAGCAGCAAAAAGCATTTAAGCTGTTGAAAAATAATGATGAAAATTCACTGTTTACATAATATTTTCCTTGAGTTATCGTTTGGAATTAATTAAGTATTATAAATTCGACAAGAAAGTAAAGCATATGTCACAGAATTATCAAAGATTTAAAAGAATTGTAATTGTTTCTTACAGATTGCCGTATAAAATCGTAAACAAAGGTAGTGAACGTTCCCTGGAACAAAATACCGGGGGACTGGTATCTGCAATTTTGTCCCTTGCCGATAAAATGAGCAGTGAACGAGGCGACACTGAACATCAAAAAATTATCTGGATAGGCCATTCCGAGTTTTCGAAAGAAGAATTGGACAAAATGTCGTCCAGTGAAATTGATTTTGATGTTCATCCCGTTTCTATTCCAGAAAAAATCAGGTCACAATATTATGAAGGATTTTGCAACGATCTGCTTTGGCCTCTGTTCCATTATTTTCCTATGTACACAGTATTCAAGGACACATATTTCGAGGCATACAAAAAATCGAATCAATTATTCATGGATGTAATCGATAATGTAGTCCAACCGGATGACCTGATATGGGTTCACGATTACCAGTTGTTTTTGTTGCCCAAACTTATCCGAAATAAATTCCCCAAGTCCATAATAGGCTTTTTTCTTCATATACCATTTCCTTCATTCGAAATATTCAGGCTGCTGAACAGGAAATGGCGTGAGGAACTGCTCAATGGTATCCTTGGGGCAGATTTGATTGGTTTTCATACCAATGATTATACACAGCATTTTTTATATACTGTGAAAAGGGTTCTGGGGCTGGAAAATTCCTTAAGAAAGGTCTATACTCCCGAGAGGGTAATAAAAGCAGACTCTTTCCCCATTGGTATTGATTACGGCAAGTTTTCCGGTGCAGTTACAACCGAAAGCGTACTGGAGCAAATAAACAATCTAAATGATATTATCGGCGACAAAAAATTAATTTTTTCGGTGGACAGGCTGGACTACACCAAAGGATTGCTCAACAGGCTGCTTGGGTATGAACAGTTCCTGGACAGAAATCCGGATTGGCAGGGGAAAGTAATTTTTAATATGGTTGTTGCCCCTTCGAGAGATAAAATACCCCGATACAAAAGCATGAAAAGGGATATCGAAGCTACTGTGGGAAGGATAAATGGCAAATACAGTTATTTAGGTTGGAGGCCAATCGTTTACCAGTACAAATCGATTAGTTTCAACGAGCTTGTTGCCCTATGCAGCATAAGCCACTGTGGGCTTATCACTCCGCTAAGGGATGGAATGAACCTTGTGGCAAAAGAATTTGTTGCATGCCAGGGCAAAAACATCGGCGTACTTATTTTGAGCGAAATGGCCGGCGCAGTGGCAGAATTAGGCGAAGCCATTATTATTAATCCCACAGATACTACCGAACTAGCCGATGCTATATTAAAAGCCCTGGAAATGCCATTGCAGGAAAGAAAAGAAAAAATTATGCGTATGAAAAAGCGTATCCAGAATTATAATATTTTTTCGTGGACAGAAGATTTTATCAACCAAATTCAGTTAATCAAAAAAGAGCAGGATATGTTAGATATAAAACTATTGAATAATTCATCGATTAATAATATTGTTGCACACTACCGCAAAGCGAATAACAGGCTGATATTGCTCGACTATGACGGCACTCTCATTCCGTTTTCAAAATATCCCGAAGACGCAATTCCAGACGATAAAGTCCGGGGCCAGATACTGAAACTGTCCGAAGACAAAAAAAATAAAGTGGTAATTATAAGCGGAAGAGATAAAAAATTTAGCTTTAATCTCTTTGCCTAAAAAATTAAATGCAGTTTATAATTCAGATTTACAA
>DAINRZ010000192.1:0-6772 GCA_036741575.1 Kapaibacterium sp. (SeqCode) | reverse complement strand
AAAATGAGATTTTAGCCCATCCTACGCTACTGCAAAATAGCGATACTATAAAAACGTGTCGTTTGATTTTTTAAAGAATGGGGAAAAATGGCACGAAATCTGAGTAAAGATATGAATAAAAAATTTGATATTCTAAATTCATGAACGAGGTTAAATTATGAGATTTACTATGAGGTTCTTTCTACTGACGGCAATAGCTCTCTCCTTTGCAGGCGAAGCGGCTGTCGCTCAGGCTCTGAAGTATGAAATGAAAACCATCGGAAAACACAATGACGAAGTATTAGGCATCTTCGTCAATGAAGATGACTCTAAAGTTGCAACATGCAGCCTCGATGAGTCAATTAAAATCTGGAGTCTTCCCGACGGTAAAGAATTACTAAAAATGACCGGCCACTTCGGCCAGGTCAACAATCTGTCGTTTTCCGGCAACGACAAATATTTGGCCAGCGGCTCCGGCGACATGACAGTCCGCGTATGGGATACAAAAACCGGCGATGAAATGGCTGTGCTTCAAGGGCATACCGATCAGGTTATAGGCGTTTATTTCAGCCAGGACGATTCGAGCACTCTTATTGCCAGTACAAGTTTCGACCAGACAGTAAAGCTATGGGACTGGCGCCTCAATACCGAGGTAAAAACACTCAGGGGGCACACAATGCCTACAAATAACGTTGCCTACAGCTACAGCGGCAAATTCTTGGCTTCGTGCAGCGACGACAAGACAATCAAAATCTGGTCCACAGACCTGACAACCCTTGAACCCCTGAAAACACTAAAAGGCCACATGGCCCCTGTGCTAACAGTACTTTTCAGCTTCGACGACAAATATATGGCTTCGTCGGACCAAAACGGCGAAATTATTATTTGGACCGTAGCCGACTGGAAACCCGTTAAATTCCTGCGCGGCCACACCAAACTTGTGCAGGACGTATCCTTTGCCGGCGACAACAGGACTCTCGTAAGCGCCAGCCTCGACAAAACCGTCAGGCTGTGGGACGTCGAGACCGGCAATGAACTGTTGAAT
Organism: Kapaibacterium sp. (SeqCode); assembly: GCA_036741575.1. GTDB lineage: Bacteria > Bacteroidota > Ignavibacteria > Kapaibacteriales > UBA2268 > DAINRZ01. Next base: position 5,748 of record DAINRZ010000192.1, on the reverse strand, counting down.
TTCGATACAGGTATCGAGGTTTGGTCAGTCGATCTCGTTAGCGATGCAAGTATAATTATTTTCGGCTGTGCCGACGGTACGGTCCGTTTTCTTACAAAAAAGAAGAAGTAATAATTAAAGGAGAATAATAATGAGAAATAAAATATTAATATTTTTAATGCTTTTTCTGGGATTTCAGATTACGGGCTCGGTCGCACAGTTTTCCAAGCTGATTGTTTCGCTTACCGGCACCGTCAAAGACGAAGTTACAGGCAAGCCCGTTGATGTCGAGATGGAAGTCTATGACGACCAGGGCAAAATAACAGACAAAAAGAATATCAAAGCCGCCAACGAAGGCAAGTATTTTATTACAGGGCTTAATCCCGGCAGGAATTATATTATCAGGATTGCCAGCACCGATTACCTGAACCAGGAATATACTATGGCAATACCGAATACAAACAAATATGCCGAGTTTTCGAGGGACTTCCTGGTAAAACCCAAGACTATCGGCGCCAAGATTAAATTGAAGGTGCCGCCTTTCGAGCTAAATAAAGCTAAACTACGCGCCGGATCGAACTTCTTCCTGAAAGACGATATCGAACTGCTTCGCAGAAACCGGACACTGAAAGTAGAACTCGTTTGCTTCCCCGACAACGATGCAAGCACAGAAAATAACAAAAAATTGACCGAAGGCAGGTGCGAATCCCTGCGCGACTTTTTCGTTGCAAACGGCATACAACCCAACAGGATAGTAATCAAATCCGAAGCCAAAACCGACCCCGACAGCCCGCCTCCTCTTGTCAGCGGCGCCAAAGGCAAAAGGTATATTGGCTCGATTTACTTTGTAATAAAAGAACTATAGTATTTAGGGCAGGATACATTAAAAGAGGCTGCTTCGCCCCACAGGGAGAGGCAGCCTCTGTTCTTATTATATAATCGTTTGCTCTGTCAGGTTTTGAAAACAAAACATTGCCCTGCCGCAGTATCGGATTAATAGCTAAATAATTTTACATACCAGGGTTGCAGCAAATTATTATCCTTCCAAATCAAACCGGTCTGAATTCATTACTTTCACCCAGGCGTTAATAAAATCTTTCACAAATTTTTCTTTGTTGTCATCTTGGGCATAAACTTCGGCATATGCCCGCAATACAGAATTAGAACCAAATACTAAATCTACTCTCGTGGCAGTCCATTTAATTACACCGGTTTTCCGTTCAACAATATTATAAAGATTATCGGCAACAGGCTGCCAGGAATAATTCATATCGGTGAGATTAATAAAAAAGTCGTTAGATAAAACTCCTTCCTTCTCAGTGAAAACACCATGCTTTGTGCCGCCGAAATTTGTCCCTAATACTCGCATACCTCCTATTAGAACTGTCATTTCGGGGGCGGTCAGGCCCATTAATTGACTCCTGTCGAGCAGCATTTCTTCGGGTTTTGCGGCATATTCTTTTTTCTGCCAGTTTCTGAATCCATCGTGCAGAGGCTCGAGTACAGCAAAAGAATCAATGTCTGTCATTTCTTGCAGCGCATCGCCCCTTCCGGAGGCAAATGGAACTATAACTTTTACTCCTGCCTTTTCGGCTGCTTTTTCAATGGCAGCGCTGCCACCTAATACAATCAAATCGGCAATACTTACTTTTTTGGCAAATCCTGCCTGAATTTCATAAAGTTTATTTAATACTTTTTCGAGTCGTTTCGGTTCATTTCCTTCCCAAATATTTTGTGGGGCAAGGCGAATTCTTGCACCGTTGGCGCCGCCTCTGTAATCCGAACACCTGAAAGTCCTTGCACTGTCCCATGCGGTATTGATAAGCTCTGTTTGAGTTAAGCCGCTATTCAGAAGCCTTACTTTTAAATCTACAATTTCAGAATCAGAAAGCGTATAATTACCAGCCGGAACCGGGTCTTGCCAGATTAAATCCTCCCTTGGGACATCGGCACCAAGATAACGGCTCTTTGGGCCTAAATCGCGATGTGTAAGTTTAAACCATGCTTTGGCAAATACCTGCGCAAAATACTCGGGGTCTTTATAAAAACGCTCTGATATTTTCCTGTACTCGGGGTCAACTTTTAAAGCCATATCAGCATCGGTCATCATCGGATTGCGGCGCGCTCCTTTTATATGAGCATCAAAAGGCTTGTCTTCTTCCTTAATGCTTATTGGTTCCCACTGCCAAGCACCGGCAGGGCTTTTTCTAAGCTCCCACTCATATGTAAACAACAAATGGAAATAAGTATTGTTCCACTTGTTGGGGAATGTTGTCCATGCTCCTTCCAAACCGCTGCTTACCGTATGTTCGGCATTTCCTTTCCCTTGCGGGTTCACCCAGCCGAAGCCTTGATGTTCCAATTCAGCGCTTTCGGGGTTCGGCCCTAAAACAGAAGCATCTCCGTTGCCGTGGGCTTTCCCGACAGTGTGCCCGCCAGCGGTCAGGGCCACAGTTTCTTCGTCGTTCATAGCCATGCGTTTAAAAGTTACCCTCATAGCCTGTGCTGTTTTTAAAGGGTCAGGTTTTCCATCGACGCCTTCGGGATTGACGTAGATCAATCCCATTTGAACGGCTGCCAAAGGATTCTCGAGGGATTCTTCGTTTGATTTTTCGGAATAACGGTTTTTCCCTAACCAGTCTTTTTCGGCGCCCCAGTATATATCTTTTTCCGGCTGCCAAATATCTTCTCGCCCACCGGCAAATCCAAAAGTTCTAAAGCCCATCGATTCGTATGCCATGTTGCCGGCAAGTATCATTAAATCTGCCCACGAAATTTTGTTGCCGTATTTTTTCTTTATCGGCCACAAAATTCGCCTGGCCTTGTCTAAATTTACGTTATCAGGCCAACTGTTCAATGGGGCAAATCGTTGATTGCCTGTATTGCCGCCGCCGCGGCCATCAGCTATACGGTATGTTCCGGCGCTGTGCCAGGCCATACGAATCATCAAACCGCCATAATGGCCCCAGTCGGCTGGCCACCATTCCTGGCTTTCTGTCATTAGCTTTTTAAGGTCGTTTTTCACGGCTTCTAAGTCGAGTTTTTTAAATTCCTTGCGATAGTTAAAATCATTTCCCAAAGGGTTTGTTTTTGTATCGTGCTGGTGCAAAATGTCTAAATTAAGTGCTTTTGGCCACCAATCCATTACAGAACTGCCTGATTCTGTAATTGCCCCGTGCATTACAGGGTATTTCTCTTTTTCATTATTCCCCATTATTATATTCTCCTTTATATAGTAAAAAACTTGATTAGTTTATTTATAACATTGATTTTTCCCTGGAGCCTGAACCGTTTAAACTTGTAACCAATGTGGCTTGTGTTACGAATTATATTTTTTTTTCGCAGATTATACTCCTGCTGTATAATAGGGCATCCGGGCACATTAGCTACACTATCTTCATTTTTTGCAATAAAAACTGCTTAGGAAAATTTTATTTACTTTTAATGCTGCTCACCCCCTGCTTTTTCATTTTTTTTAAAATATCCTGAAATTTGAAGTTTGATACTTTCTATGCTGAAGTTTTCGATTTTTTTATCTCTGAAATATTTCTTTAGTAAGGTGTCGAGGCCTTCGTCAAAGTAGTCTTCAATCCTGTCTCCGTCAATGCTGTATAAGTGGTGGTGTGCAGAAGTAATCGAATCGTAGCGCACGTAGTCCTTGTCTGTTTTTACCTTGAGCAAAATACCATTGTCAACAAAGGTTTCTAATATTTTGTATATTGTGCCGACTGCTATATTATTATGCTTTTTGGCAACATATTCGATAATACTTTCGGCTGTGGGATGATTGAGAGCTTCGGTTGCTTCCAGCACAAGTGTCCGTTGCGGAGTTACTTTCAATCCGGCTTGCCTAAGTTTATTTATTTTTTCTGACTTCATGAATTATTCCTAAATAAGAATTATTCTTTTTTCTAATATACAATAATAATAAATGATAATAACAAAACAAAAGAAAATTAATATAATCGTTGATTAAATTTCTATTTTGCTATAAAACATTAAAGAATAGAGAATAAAGTATAATTACAAACCAGGTAAATCCTGCTTCAATAATCAGGAAATAGATGCAACTGAGCTAAAGGATTTGCATGTTAAAGCATAATAATCAATGGCTAATCCTGCCTTCCCCTATCAATCCCGAAAGAGAAAATATCGGGCCGGGAGTAATGCCCTGCCACATCGAGCGTAATATGTTCTTTTATCACTTGTTTTGTATCATTTAAATCAAAATAAATTACTTCGTTTTTATCGAACTGAGGTTCGAGCAGAGTGCTCCCGTCTGGCCCAAAGATACAACTGCCGCCGTTGCGGACAATTTTATCAGGCTGGTTTCTGTATTCCTTTGGAATATTCAGGTTTTTCGGCAAGTCTCCGGCATAAAGCATTTGCCCGACGGCTACCACATAGCAACGCCCTTCGAATGCATAGTGGCGGCTGGCCAATTGGTGTATATCGTGGACGCTGGGCCATAGGGCAACATGAATATCCTCGCCTTCCAGGTGCATTGCCTGGCGGGCATGGGGCATCCAGTGCTCCCAGCATATCAGGCTGCCCAGCCTGCCGAAAGATGTATCAATAGATTTAAGGCCGTGGCCGTCGCCGTGGCCGTAAAGCAGCTTTTCCGTATAGGTGGGCATTAACTTTCGGTGATGAACAGCAATACTGCCGCTTTCATCAATGGTTATGGCAGAATTAAATATTGTGCCGTTTCCGCGGCCTTTCCTTACTATTTCGTTTACGCCGATTATTATGCACATCCTATGTTGTTTTGCATATTCACATATTATTTCTGTTTCTTTGCCGGGTATTTCTACACCGTTTCCCCACATTTTTGCATACAACTCTTTCATAGGTTCGTAGCCCCAAGCTGCAATTTCGGGGCTGAAATTAATCCAGGAAGGATAACCTGTCAGCCAGGTTTCACCAAATACCATGAGGTTTGTGCCCTTTGCTGCCGCATCATTAATCGTTTCTTCGATAAGTTTCATAGAGCCGCCGAGGTCCAGGAATACAGGTTTCTTTTGTACAATAGCTAATTTCATTATCAATCCCCAAAAAGTTATAATAAATAAAACAAAATTATAAAACAATTGAATTGAATAGCAAGCAATAGTAAAAGAGAATAAATTATAGTCTTTCTATTTATTGACTATAGACAAATACGCTTCGATTTCCACAAGCAGTTCGAACCTGCATACATCCGCCAGAACATATGCAGATGGTATCCCCGGGAAATTGGCATCGCACACAGCTTTTACAATGTCGTAATCGCCGGGGTTTTTCAAATAGACTCTGATATTTTCGAATTCTCTTCTTCTGCCTCTGCTGTTATAGCCGTGAGCGTGGATATTCTCACGCGAAACAAGTTCCAAAATGTTTTCGGCAGTAATTTTAGCCTGGGCGGCAGCATCGCCGCATTCTACTGAATCCTGGCCTAAAATAGCAGCAGTACCCGAAACATAAACTTCGGCTCCAAATTGACTCCCAACAATTTTCCCCCTTTCAAACTTAGGCGGTGTCACTATGTCATGTCCCTTCAATGCATCGCCTTTGAGTACCTCGCTGGTATATTTATGTGCATCGGCCTGGCGGGGATTTTTAAGGGGAATTACAACAGCATCTTGCCTGGGCTTAACAGCAATGAAATCAATTAAGCAAGTATTAATCCCGGTCCCAATTCCGGTAGAGGCTGGATAGCCATTTACTCAAGATGCTGTATCGTAATACTTTGTCCTGATGTCGTTGAATATCTGGTAATTCTGGTTTATA
>DAINRZ010000191.1:0-6783 GCA_036741575.1 Kapaibacterium sp. (SeqCode) | reverse complement strand
ATTTGCTTTTATCCGTACCAGTCCCCATCTATAGAAAAAAAATACCGGTATTAATACCGGAATTAATTCTTTGCTAAAAAACAGATAACTACAATGATGCTATGACTTTACGCCCATTGTAGTAACCGCATTCGGGGCAAGCCCTGTGAGCCATTTTGGCTGCACCGCATTGCGGACACGAAGCAACAGCAGCCGGCGAGGCTTTGTAATGCGTCCTTCTCTTGTCTCTCCTTGTCTTCGACATTCTGCGTTTTGGATGTGGCATTATCTTGTCCTTAATTAATTGATTTTTAATTTATTTAAAACTGACCATCTTTCATCTATATCATTTTTATCCTTGCTGCCGGGGCTGTATTCGGGGTAAACATCCTCGAAGCTTTTGCCCCGGTACTGCGGAGCTATTTTCTTCATGGGGATGCTGACCGCAAGCTCTTCCCTGACGTCGCCGCCCAGGTCGATATACTTGTCCTCTTCGCCGATGACTCGTACACCTTCTTCGGGAGTAAGAGCATCGGAATGCCTGCCGCCACGCTGCTTCGATTCCAGAATATACGAAGTACTTATCGAAGCGCTGACCGTCTCCGTATATTCCGTACCCGAAATGTCGCACACAAAGCGGGCATCACACTCGGCTGTGCCCGTAAACGTAAGCCTGTCTGCGAACTTCATCAGCCTGCCATTCAGCCGGATATTTCCAAAGAACTCGGGATACATCTCCGGGACATCTCCAACAGGTGCTTCCTGACTAACGTCATACGCGCCGTCCTTAATTCCCTGAATATAAACCTTAATCATTTTTACAAACTGCTCAAAAAAATCTTACAAATTTACGAACAAATTATTGTTTTACAAAAAATTAATCATATGGCCACTTTAAACTGCGTTCTCGTCCGGTTCGGGGCCGAAAAGCCCTAAAATTCTGAAACCAGAAGCTTCAAAGTTAGCCATAATCCTACTATGCTTTCCCTTCCAGTAAAGTTTTTGGTTCCGGCGGCATGCTGCAAGCCCGGCTAAATAGCCTACATCTCGTCGCACCTTAGGTTAGCAATTGCTTTCTTGGCGCTTTGATTATCCCGGTCGAGCGATAAAGATTTCTTATAATTCCTGCAGGCATTCTCTTTGTCGCCTTTGCCGTGAAAAGACAAACCGACATAGAACCATGCCATTGAACTCTTATCTTCCAATTTTATCCATTTTTCGCCAAGATTTCTTAAATCATCATATTTTTTATCCTTGAAATATACTCCGGCCAGTTTCTGGAAAGCCAGCCTTATAACAGGCATATTTCCGGTTGTATCCGCAATTCCATTATTAATTGCCTGCTGGAATGTTGCCACAGATTCTGTCATCATCTCTTGTGCAGCATACGAATCCGCAAGGTTAACATAAGCTCTGAGATTGTTTGAATCGAGTGCTATACAATTTTTAAATGCTTCCATGGATTCTTTTTGCCGAGCCATATTCTGGTGGCTAAGGCCGATATAATAATACATTTTTGCCTTTTGCTTATACACATCGGTACCGTTTTGGCCGTCTTCGTCCGGATCAGTATTACCGCCGTTGCCGTTCACATTTTTAACTTCTTTCAAATTGTCTATATATTTCTGAAAAAAAACGATCGCATCGTCGTAGCTTTTGCGCTTGAAAAGCTGCGTGGCAAACCAACCGAGATAAGCTGTATTCGTTGATTCTATCTCGAAGTAGCTTTTGAATAGTTCAATAGCTTTCACTGTATCTTTGGCCTGCCACACCGAGTTGGCATAAAGAAACAAATCATTTGCTTCCAATTGATTGTTTTCGGCCACAAGTTCATCGAACAGCTTAACGGACTGCTCGTATTTCTTGGTTTTCGAGTTGCATCGTGCCAGTTCAATTTTAGCCTTGGTTTTTACTGTATCGATATTGTTCATTACTATTTCCAGGTGTGGAACAGCAGCGTCGCAGCTATCAATTTTAACGAGGCACTGCGCAAGGTACCACCTGCCTAAATGGCCGTCGGGCCTCAGCTCCACATACTTATAAAAAGCCTGGGCCGAGCTGCCCCATCGCGAGGCGAGATAAAATATCTTGCCTTGCTGGAAAAATGCCCTGGCATTCTTTGGGTCCTCTTTGCCCACCCTGTTCCATTCCTTGAGCGACCTGTTGAAATACTCGTCCCTAAGCTTACTGTCCATTTCGCTATTTGCCTTCCAGTAATATGATGTTGCCAGCTTGATACGAGCCTCGATAAGAGTTTCTTTCAAAGCTAAAGCTTCCTCGTAGTGCGATATAGCTGGGTCATATATCTTCCACGCATAATACAAATCGCCCAATGCAACAAAGGCGTCGGGAATCGTTTTGTCCATTTCGCGGGCCTTAGTCAGGAAGGTTCTCGCTTGCTGGAATGAGTCCACCTGAACGTAAATGAGGCCTTTCTGGATATAATTATAAACATCGTTTTTATCTTCCTTTATGGCAAGGTCAATCATTTTCAGAGCATCGCCGATATTTTTATTTTCGGCAAGTGTTTTAGCATACTTTCTCATAATCAGCTCATTATCTTTGTCCAGTTCGTAAGATTTCTGGTACATTATCAAAGCCGAATCTATCTTGTCCATTTCGTGGTAAATATCCCCAAATAGCTCGAAAGCAGCTGTGTTTTTCTTGTTTTCTGGTATTGCCTGCGGAATAAGCAGGACAGCTTTTTCATACTCTTTGTCGGCAACCAGTCTCTTTATCTGGTCGTAGGTGTTCTGGGAAAAAGCTATGCCCGTGCAAAACAGGAAAACTATGATTTTAATTGAAATTTTCATCTCTCTACCTTATAATAATAACTATTCTTCAACTATTATTTTAAAATTGCCATATGCCGGCACAATACCTGCTTCGTTGAAATACTTCTGCGGGGCTGCCGCCTTTGTGAGGTATCTCAATATCCACTCTGCCTTGTTATCTGTTTTATTGTACAAATAAATATAGTGCTGGATTTCGTATGGGTAAAAGCCCTGTACGATATTTGCCTGGTGCACCATCCGGGGTATTACTCTTTTACCTGTTGAATCGGTGAAACCGATTTTCAGCATTTTGAACCTGTTGTCGTTTGCTAACTGCGACAGGTAGCCAATCCCTATTGCAGAACTTTCTTCAAGTACAAATTGCTTTACGGAATCAACCGTAGAAAATGGCTTAAGTATTTTTCGGCTGATTTTACCATTTAATACGACATTCTTCAGGTTCTCGTATTCGGATGAATACTGGTTCCTGACAGCAAAAACAGGTTCTTTGGCCAGGCCGGGATACTGCTTTTTAATCGAAAACTTTTCGTCGTTGAACAAAGCAACAATCTCCTCGTGCGAAAGAGTATCTGCCGGGAAGCCTTTATTAACAAAGAAAACCAGTGCATCCCTGGCAATTATTCCCCTTGGCTTATCGGCAACGCTGTATATGGCCATATTTTCTTTTTCAGCAGGTGTATAGTCCCTTGATATAATACAAACCTTGTAGCTTGTATCGGCAAGCAGCATTGCCATAGCCCCAAATGCTGTGGTATCGATATAATCGTACTTAATATCTTTGTAGAGCGAATCGACATAAAGGAACAGCGGTTCCATAAGCTCGAACGCCGAGTTGTCGATAAATACTTTAACATGCTTTACCTGTTTTTCTTCTTTTTGCTGCGAGCAGGCAGCAACCCCAAGTACCAATAAAGCTACTGCTAATAAAGCTATACTAATTTTCGGTATCTTCTTCATCATCGTCTCCCGATTGTTTCATTTTTTTATACGAAATATAGAATGATATAGTTCTGTAGATACCCCAGACAATCATCAACACACCAATGATTTTCAGTGTAGTTTCTTCCGAGGTACCTACGCCGATTACCCCGGTCACGAGCAGTACGCCAACAACTGCTATGGCCGCTCTGATTATATAATTTATTATTACCGACAACAATTTTTATAACTTTTTTAAAATTGATAAACAAACTCTTAAAATTGGCGAAATTACGAAATATTTATTGCCGGGCATCAATCAATTTTTACTTTGTAAGAGTAAAGTTGATTGGAATTACAATCCAGCAGCCCACAGGTTTGCCTCTGTTGACAGCAGGAGTATAAACCGGCATCTTTACCACCCTTTGTGCTTCTTCTTCGAGCAGCTTCGAATCGGAACGCAGCAGGACAACATCCTCGGGATTGCCGTCTTTGTTTATCCACACTTTTAGCGTCACCCTGCCCTCTTTGCCGATTTTTCTTGCTAATTCCGGATAAACAATTGCGTTTTTCAGTTCTTCGTGATTAACTGTTGGCTGCACTTCTGCCACTACCCAATCCGGCCTGGGTTCCTCGGCTAATGTTTCTGTTTCTGCTACTTCAACAGGCCCGTGGTTCTGCGGCATATTGAAAACCGGCGGGCTGTCAGTTCCACCGTCAATGCCGTCGCCGGGCTTGCTTCCTGCAATATCGATCTTATCAATATTTGCAATATCAGGTAAGGTACTGTCGAGCTCGGTTTCATCAACACCCAGAATAGTTCGGCTGAAAACTTCCTTGGGGCCGTGTTTTCCTCCATCTTCTATTAATGTCTTATCTGGCTCTGGAATGTCGGGCTTTACCTGAGTTACTTCTTTTGGTGGTTCTTTTTCCTGTTTTAATGGGCTGAAGGTAACTGGTCCTGAATAAATCCTCTCTTTCGATTCTGCTTTTCCCGAAAAAAAGCTGAGGCACGATACAAGGGCCAGGCACACCATGGTGTAGGCAAATCCTTTGTAGGTGTTCCTTCGAATGGCATCCTTAATTTCTGCAGCTCCATACCCAGGCTTTTGGGGCAGCCTGATTCTTGCGGCATTTTCCATAAATCCTCCAAATAATTTAGAATTAATAATATTTAAGCCTCTGCTGCAGCCGAGATTTTCTTATTTCTTCAGTTTTTCCGGTTATTGCCTCCGTACGATATTCCGGTTTAGATACACGAACGCCATTACCAGCCTGTAATCAAAGGTCGCTTTTTTTTAAAAAACGTATTTATAAGATTATTGCCTGGTAATGGCGTCCAATTAAAAATTATATGTGATTAAATTCTATTCTTACTGCGTAAGAGAGAATTTAATCGGTATAGTCATCCAGCAGCCAACAGGCTGTTTGTTTTGGATGGCAGGGCTGAACACTGCCTTCATAACTGCCTTGAGTGCTGCATCGTTGAGCAGCTGCGAATCCGATTTAAGAACTTCGGGCTTCTTGGGCTGGCCATTTTTATCTATCCACACCCTGATGATAACCTTGCCCTCGATACCGGCACGCCTTGCCATTTCGGGATATTCGATGCTTCTTTGCAAAGCGCTCATATCTGTCGATGGCGGTACTTCAACTGCTATAAACACATCGGGAGCCGGGATTTCTTCAGTCTTGACATCTTCGAGCTTAGCTACTTCTATATCATCGCCACCCGGGATGCGAAGGTCCTCGTCGGGAATCATATCGCCGTCGCCGCCTTCGGCCGTTGCTTTGTCGAGCAGGTCCATATCGGCAAATTCCTTCAGGTCTGCCGCTATTTCCGCATCGGGCACAGCCACAGGCGTACCTGCACGTGCTGCCGGGCCGACGTTGACATCTACCGGTGGTGGAGGCGGAGCAACATCTTCCTGTTGCTGTTGCTGCTCATCCATTGTAGCGCCTGTTGTTAATACCGAGAGCCTGCTGACAGGCGGCATCATAAACTTTGAATTCTCATTGCCCTTCAGCACACTGTAGAGCAACGACAGCAGGAATATCAGCAACAGGGCTATCATGGTATATACAAATGCCCTGTAGGTATTCTTTTTAATAAACTCCTTAATTTCAACCGCACCATAGTTTGGTTTCGGAGGTGGCTGAACTGCTATTGTTGATGACATATTACCTCCTATTTGTTAGTTGTGTTTGTTGTACTTTCATTTTTCTGCGGTACGAAAGTGGGGTCTATTTTCATTCGCTCTGTATCCGTCATCGGTGCCATAGTAAACTTTCGTTTCCTTTGTGTTGGCAAACCTTGGGGGTCCCTGTCCTTCTGCAAAGCCTCGATAATTAGCGATTCCGCTAAGTTCAACTCGTCGAGAACCTTGATAACCTCTTGGTATTGAACGCCTTCATCAGCTTTAAACACTGTGATAAGCATGTTTTTCACTTCGGGTTTCAGGTTTTCTTTAGCAGCTATCTTAGAAAGGTCCGAGGTTTTAATCTTCTTGGCTTCATCTTCGCAAACCCAATACCATAACTGGGCTTTGCTGTCGAGAACAATAGTCATAAGCTCCGAGCATTTGACCTCTACAGTATCTTCAATCTCTTCGGGTATCCTCATTTCCATCATCTGTGGTTTGAGCATCGTTGTGGTGAACATAAAGAAAGTAAGGAGAAGGAATGTAATGTCCACCAATGGAGTCATATCGAGCTTGAAGCCAATTCTTTTCTTGGCTTTCCTTTTCGATTTTCCTCTTCGCTGTTTGTGTTGAGTGCCTAACGCCTCGCCGCCGCCAGCCATAATTTATCTCCTTTTTAATTTATTTTGCCTTTATTACTATAGACAATTTCATTATCAAAATAGTTACAAATATTCTAAAAAAACTTTACTTTTTCTGCTTAACCGTTACATAGTGGAATTTACGGGCATTATTCCTGTTCATGATATCCATGACCATCGATATCCACCTGTATTTAATACTAAAATCGGCATCGATGGCAAACATTGTGTTTTTATTAATCACTCTGGTGACAAGTATCAGTTTGCCCAACAAAGCAGTATCCACCTGTATCAGGGCGCTCTTTTTAA
>DAINRZ010000190.1:0-6807 GCA_036741575.1 Kapaibacterium sp. (SeqCode) | reverse complement strand
ATTATACGATATTATCGCTAAGAATTTCTAGGTGTCCCAACGCTGAAAACAGGAGATTTCCTTATTTTAGCTGCCGGAATGGATTATAAATATGAGATGTTCAGCAATAACTTTGAAATGGAAGGCAATTTCGCTTCTTTTATTTCTGCTAATGTTTCCGGCCAACCATTAGACCCGGAGAAAACATATAGTATAACAACACAAGAAGGTATTCTTGCATTTCTTGGGCTATTGAAAATACAAGTAGAGGGTCTGGAATACGGAGAAGACAATATTACTGAGTTTATGGTTGTTTCTGGGTATTGCAGCCAAATGCAGAACATTACTTCCAAAAGCGAGGGTAGGGTGGAATGTATTAAGGTTACTACTGTAAATGAAAACGAACCTATTGAAATGAATAAAGCTTTCCCTACTCCATGCGACAATAAAACTACTATATATCCGGAAATTATTAAACCTGGTATCTACCAAGTTAATCTCTATGATTCACAAGGTAGCTTAGCTATGGTTGATAAAATCCACATTACATCAACTGGCATTATCCCTATTGATATAAATACTTCGGGATTACTTCCGGGCATTTACAGCTTTGTCCTTAGCAGTGGTAGCGATTATAACTCGGGGAAAATAATTGTAGTTAGATAATTTTTTGACTAATTAAGTTTTTTTTATAATGGGGGCTGAACCAAAAGCAGTTTAAGTGAGTATTTTAAATGATAGTGGTATCTCTCTAATCCATTCATCTGCTAAAATATCCATGAATTGCAATAGAAGGTAAATCTTACCGGATTATCTTTTGGTTCAGCCTCCTTATGTTTATTTAATATTTCATACTTTTCAATTTGATCAAATGATGGGAATTATAAAATAATACCAGTAATATGCGCGGGCCATTTTGAAACCATAATGTTGATATCCCGATTGTAATTACTGAACCGGAATACAGAACAATAGAGTATATTCAATTTCAAGAACTTTCTTTTTTACCCATTTTTCTATTTGGAAAATTTCTCGTATCTTTGTAAACTGTTATTAAAAAGCAGGTTATTATGAGATTAAATGGCAAAATGATATATAACCAACAGCAAATGAAAGCTTATCTCGATAAGTCCCTTATCTTTTTGCCAAAAACCCGAGCAAGCAAAATATACCGCTTCAAACACTACTCAACTGACGCACCTGTATAAGTACCCGGCTCAATTTAACCGGTTTACAAGTTTTTGGAAATAATATATTAATAATAAATTTAATGGAGGATTTGTGAATAAGGACTTTTTATCCGTATTGGATTTTTCTACAGATGAAATACTCGATACATTGGAACTTGCTGGAAAAATGAAGGCTAATATACCCGGCTACCTCGACGCTCTGAGAGGCAAAACTCTGGCATTGATATTCGAAAAACCATCGCTCAGGACGCGTACCACTTTCGACGTAGGCATCCAGCAGCTAGGCGGTTTTTCGATATATCTGTCTCCGGCCGAAATAAGCTTAGGCAAAAGGGAATCTGTTTACGATGTTGCCAAAAACCTCGAGCGTATGGTTCAGGGTATCATGATTCGTACTTTCGCCCACCAGATTGTGGAAGATATGTCGCGTTTTGCTTCTATTCCGATTATCAACGGCCTTACCGATTTTCTGCATCCCTGCCAGGCTATGGCTGATTTTATGACTTTCAAAGAAGTGAAAGGCGACTTTAAGGGGCGCAAGCTTTGCTATGTCGGCGACGGCAATAACGTTGCCCATTCATTAATGAATGCAGGTGCACGCCTTGGCGTTGACGTTACAGTTGCCTGCCCCAAAGGTTTCGAGCCAAACCTGAAAGCATTCCATATGGCAACTGAAGCCGCTAAGCTGACAGGCGCTAAGATAGAAGTAGTCAACGATCCGTTCGATGGCGTTAAAGGCGCAGATGCTATTTATACTGATGTTTGGGCTTCGATGGGTCAGGAATCGGAAACAGAAGCAAGAAAAAGAATCTTCAAACCCTTCCAGGTTAACGATGAACTAATGGCAGCAGCAAAGGATGATGCAATATTTATGCACTGCCTGCCTGCGCACCGCGGAGACGAAGTTACAGACAGTGTTATCGATGCCGAGTACTCAGTAGTATTCCAGGAGGCCGAAAACAGGCTTCACGCCCAGAAAGCTATCATGTATAAACTAATGAAATAGGTGCGTTTGTGTCCCAAAAAGCATTAATAGCAGTAGGGGGCAACTCCCTGATACGAGCAGGCGAGCGAGGTACTCTCGAAGAGCAGTACCACAACTCGGTTGCAACTGCTGCAAGTATAGCAAAAATGGTAAAAATGGGATGGGACCTTGTTATTACCCATGGCAACGGCCCTCAGGCCGGTGCAGCCCTTCTCCGCTCCGAGAGAGCCTCGGGCGAGGTTTACACCCACACTTTAGACATGTGCGTTGCCACTACCCAAAGTGAAATCGGCTACCTGATGCACAGGGCTCTTGAAACTTGTTTCAGAGAACAGGGCATCGACAAAATGATTACCGTTATTCCAACCATGGTAAGAGTCGATGAAAAGGATACCGCTTTCGAGAAACCATCCAAGCCAATAGGCCCCTTCTATACCGAAAAAGATGCTATGGATAGGAAAAAAAGGCTGGGATGGGATATCGTAGAAGACAGCGCCCGCGGTTACAGGAGAGTTGTGGCATCGCCCGAACCTATTGAAGTATTGCAACTCGATGTAATTAAGAAAAACATGGAGTTGGGCATTACCGTTGTAGCTCTGGGCGGCGGCGGTATTCCCGTTATCAGGAAGAACGGCGGGATAATCGGTTCCGAGGCCGTTATCGACAAAGACAGGTCTTCGGCACTTCTGGCCAAAAACCTCGATGTGGATTTGTTCATCATAAGCACTGATACCGACCAGGTCTACCTGAACTATAAGAAGGATAACCAGCAGGGTATTCGCACAGCTACTGCCGACGAAATGCAGAAATACTTCGACGAAGGGCATTTTCCAACGGGCAGTATGGGGCCAAAAGTCGAATCGGCAATTAAATTCCTCCGCAACGGAGGCAAAAAAGTGATAATTACATCATATGAGTACCTGATGGATGCCCTCGGGTGTAAAATGGGAACCCATATTGTACCTTAAAATAAATCACCAATAAACAGAGGTATAATTATGAAAATTAAGCATGTAATAGAGTCGCAGCAGTTCACGGTACCCCGTATCATGCAGCTTTTCGAACGGGCCGATTTCATGAAGCGGATTATTGCCCGCGGAGGTACGCGAGATTATGATAATAAAATTATGGCTACCCTGTTCTATAATCCTTCGACAAGGACAAGGTTCTCGTTCGAAGCAGCTATGTACAGGCTTGGAGGCAAAGTCCTCTCTACGGAGCAAGCACTTCAGTTCTCTTCGGAAATACCGGGAGAGCACCTGGAAGACACCATTAAGATTATTAGTAATTTCTGTGATGTGATAGTACTACGCCACCACGAGGAAGGAGGCGCCAAACGTGATGCTGCAGTTTCGTCCGTCCCGATAATTAACGCAGGCGACGGATCGGGTGGGCAGCACCCTACCCAGGCACTGCTCGACTTATATACGATATATAATGAGTCTCATACCATAGACGGGCTTTCCGTTTCTTTTATCGGTGCCCTGGATAATGGCAGGACTGTTCGCTCTTTGGCTTATTTACTCAGTAAATTCGACCGTATAAAATTGTATTTCGTTGCCCCAAAAGAACTACAGATTAAAAAAGATATTTTGGAACACCTGGAAGAAAAAGGGGTTTGGTACCAATTATTAAATTCTGCCGAAGAAATTATAGACAAAGTCGATGTCGTTTACCAGACACGTATTGACAGAGAACGCTTGAAGAAAAAGGATATGGACCTGACAAAATACAATATCGATACCAATGTGCTGCAACGCATGAAATATAATTCGATTATTATGCATCCGCTGCCGCGATCGGTAGAAATTAGTCCTGCGGTGGATTCCGACCCACGCGCCGCATATTTCCGCCAATCCGAGAACGGACTTGCATTGCGTATGGCGCTGCTGTCGCTAATTTTTGAAAATGAATAAGTAATATTAATTAACAATCAGAGTTAGTTCAATTATGAAAACAGAAGAATATATTAAACTCGAAGAACAATACGGCGCCCACAACTACCACCCCCTCGATGTGGTTGTTGCAAAGGCCGAAGGCGCCTGGGTATGGGACGTCGAAGGCAGGAAATATATGGATTGCCTGGCTGCATACTCCGCAGTCAACCAGGGGCATTGCCACCCCGAAATATTAAAGGTATTTATTGAACAGGCGCACAAAGTGACGCTAACAAGCCGTGCTTTCAGGAACGATAAACTGCCGTTGCTATACAAGAAATTGCATGATATGACAGGATATGGTATGTCGCTGCCGATGAATTCCGGCGCAGAAGCAGTCGAAACTGCTATCAAGACTTCTCGCCGCTGGGGTTACGACGTTAAGGGCATCCCCGAAAACCAAGCCGAAATTATCGTTGCCGACGGCAATTTCCACGGCAGGACTACCACAATTGTCGGTTTTTCGACCGATCCAAGTTCGTATAAGGGTTTCGGGCCGTACACTCCCGGTTTCAAAGTTGCAAAATACGGCGATATCGACGACATGAAGTCACTGGTTACACCCAATACATGTGCTGTCCTTATCGAACCTATACAGGGTGAAGGCGGTATTGTAATACCACCGGACGGCTACCTGAAACAGGTGGCTGAACTTTGCAAAGCTAACAATGTTCTTTTCGTTTGCGATGAAATCCAGTCGGGCCTTGGCAGGTCTGGTAAACTATTCGCCCATTACTACGAAGGCGTCCGTCCCGATATAGTAATCATCGGCAAAGCACTTGCCGGCGGCTATTACCCCGTTTCTGCAATTCTTGCCGATAAAGAAATACTCGGCGTAATAAAACCAGGCGAACATGGCTCCACTTTCGGAGGGAATCCTTTGGGTGCAGCGATTGCTGTAAAAGCACTCGAAGTAATCGAAGAGGAAAAACTTGTTGAAAGGTCGTTCGAATTAGGAAAATATTTTGTCGAAAAACTGAGGGCTATTAAAAACAATCATATACAATTAGTACGCGGAAGGGGCCTTTGGATTGGCTTCGTACTCGACACTAAAGCAAGGCCTTATTGCGAAAGGTTGAAGGAAGAAGGAATCCTTTGCAAAGAAACTCACGAAAACATCATAAGGTTCGCTCCCCCGCTCGTAATTACCAAAGAAGAAATCGACTGGGCTTGCGAAAAGATAGAAAAAGTATTGAATGAAGTAGGTTAATGTTGAATTGTTTAATTAATTGACGGAGACGTTATGTCAGAGAAAAAAAGAATAATAATAATAGGAGCCGCAGGCAGGGATTTCCATAATTTCAACGTAGTTTACAGGAACTGCCCCAATACAGAAGTCGTTGCTTTTACAGCAGCACAAATTCCCGATATCGACGGCAGGAAATATCCAGCCGCACTGGCAGGCGAATACTATCCGAACGGAATCCCGATTTTTGCCGAAGAAGAGCTCGAAAACCTTATCAAAGAGCTTAAAGTGGCCGAATGCGTTCTGTCTTACAGCGACCTGCCCTATGACAGGGTTATGCATATTGCTTCGCGCGTAATGGCTGCCGGCGCTAAGTTTTCTGTGCTGGGTTCCTACCCCACTATGATTAAATCAACCAAACCAGTTGTTTCCGTTACTGCCGTTCGCACAGGTTGCGGTAAAAGCCAGACCACCCGTGCGGTTGTCCGTGCACTTATGGCTATGGGCAAAAAGGTTGTGTCGGTGCGCCACCCCATGCCTTATGGCGATCTTGAAAAGCAGAAAGTTCAGCGCTTTGCCGAGTTGGCAGACCTGACTAAGCATAAGTGCACTATCGAAGAAATGGAAGAATACGAGCCCCATATAGCTATGGGAAGTGTTATATATTCAGGTGTTGACTACGAAGCCATTCTCCGCGAAGCCGAAAAAGAAGCCGATGTCGTTGTTTGGGATGGCGGCAATAACGACATGCCCTTCTACAAGCCTGACCTCAATATAGTCGTTGTCGACCCGCTGCGCCCGGGGCACGAAATATCCTACTATCCCGGCGAAGTGAACCTTCGCATGGCCGATATAGTTGTTGTCAACAAAATTGATTCCGCTTATCCCGAAGACGTCGAGGAAGTGCTTTATAATATCAGGGAATACAATCCCAAAGCTGAGATTATCATGGCAGCATCGTCCATCAGGGTGGACGACCCGGCAGTTATCAGGGGCAAGAAAGTACTTGTCGTAGAAGACGGCCCGACTCTTACCCATGGCGAAATGGATCACGGCGCCGGTATGGTTGCCGCACGCCGTTATGGAGCAGCCGACCTGGTCGATCCCAGGCCTTACATAGTTGGCAAGATTGCTGAGACCTTCGAACATTATCCTGAAATCGGCGTCCTGTTGCCAGCTATGGGCTACGGCGACCAGCAGATGAAAGACCTGGAGGCTACCATCAACAAGACTGACTGCGACTCCGTCGTTATCGGCACACCTATCAACCTGGCCCGCTTCATCAAAATCAAACAGCCCAATACCAGGGTTTACTACGAGTTAGTTGAAGTAAGCGAACCTACGTTGAAACAGTACATCGAAGATGCCGCTAAGAAGTGGTAAGATAGCCTTGATTTAGTTTATATAGAAGGGGCAGGTTTGGGCTTGCCCCTTTTTTTTGTTAAGTAAAAATAAAGCCTCGCCTAACAATATAATTAGCCATTTTCGCCCGAAAAAACGCGATTTCGGTAAAATTCCGGTAAACTTTTT
>DAINRZ010000189.1:0-6824 GCA_036741575.1 Kapaibacterium sp. (SeqCode) | reverse complement strand
ATGATAAAGATAATAACAAGTTTAATCCTTGGGGAGATAATAATTATAACAGCAACGGGCAAAACAACAGCCAGGTAAAAATGATGCGCAATATTATCATATGGGTTATTTTGTTTGGCAGCATGGTTTTGATTTATATGATGCTAAATACCAACCAGAAGGGCGAATGGCCGGTGCCTTATACCACTTACCTGGAACTGCTCGAGCAGGACAAAATCAGCAAAGCTGTTATTACAAAAACCCAGTTGAACGATTTTGAATTTCATGGCGAGCTGGCTCAGGAAGAAAGCCTTCAGGTGGACGGGCAGATTAGAAAAGTTAAGAATTTTATTACAAAGCTGGGAGTTGTCGATACTGAAACCGAGAGGATGTGGCGAGCTAAGAATATTGAGTTTTCATACAAAGACGGCGACGGTTCCGTTTGGACAACTCTGCTGGCTATTCTACCTTATATCCTGCTTTTTGCTTTCATGATTTTCCTGTTCCGGAGAATGCAGGGTGGCGGCAGCGGCGGCGGATCCAGGGGATTGTTCTCATTCGGGAAAGCCCGAGTAAGGCTGCTGAACGAAAACCAATCAAAGATTACGTTTTCCGATGTTGCCGGTGCCGACGAAGCTAAATACGAACTGGAAGAAATAATCGAATTCCTGAAGGATCCCAAGAAATTCCAGCGCCTTGGCGGGAAGATTCCCAGAGGCGTGCTGCTTCTGGGGCCTCCGGGTACCGGCAAGACTCTTCTGGCAAGGGCTGTGGCCGGCGAAGCAAATGTACCATTCTTCTCGATATCTGGCGCCGACTTCGTTGAAATGTTTGTTGGCGTTGGTGCAAGCAGGGTACGCGACCTATTCGAGCAGGCAAAGAAAAATGCACCATGTATTGTCTTTATCGACGAAATTGATGCCGTCGGCAGGCATCGCGGAGCTGGCCTTGGCGGCGGCCACGATGAACGTGAACAAACGCTTAACCAGTTACTTGTGGAAATGGACGGATTCGAGCAGAATGCCGGTGTAATTATTATTGCAGCAACAAACAGGCCCGATGTACTCGACCCGGCCCTGCTGCGTCCCGGCAGATTCGACCGCCAGGTGGTGGTGGACAGGCCCGATATAAACGGAAGGGTAGGTATATTAAAAGTTCATACAAAGAATATTCCTTTAGCCGAAGATGTCGATTTGGAAGTAATTGCCAAGGGCACGCCAGGTTTCTCCGGGGCCGACTTAGCAAACATTGTAAATGAATCGGCGCTACTGGCTGCCAGGCGCGACAGCGACAAAGTAACTATGTATGACTTCGAGAATGCAAAAGACAAAGTCATGATGGGTATCGAGCGCAAAAGCATGGTGATTTCCGACAAAGAAAAGGAAATGACTGCATACCATGAAATGGGCCATGCCCTGGCTATGTATTACATACCAAACAGTGATCCAGTACACAAAGTTACTATTATCCCCCGCGGAAGGGCATTGGGCGTTACGTCGTCGCTGCCATTGGAAGACCTTCATACTTATTCCAAAGAATATATCGAATCCAAAATAATTATGCTGCTGGCAGGCAGGGCTGCCGAAAAAATCGTTTTCAGTTCGCTTTCATCGGGCGCTGCAAACGATATTGAAAGAGCCACTAAACTGGCACGCAGCATGGTTTGCGACTGGGGCATGAGCGAGGCGATCGGCCCGGTCAAACTGGCCCACAACCAGGAAGAAGTATTCCTGGGCAGGGAAATATCCCAGCCCAAGGACCATAGCGAGGAAACAGCATTGCTGATAGACAAAGAAGTACGCAAGATTCTGCTGGAATCTTCGGGCAAAGCCGAGAAGTTACTCACAGACAACATTGAAATACTGCACAAGGCCTCCAAAATCCTCATTGAGCGCGAAACACTCGAGGGCGAGGAACTAGAGATGATTATTAACGGCCTGGAATTACCGCCTATAAATATCAGAAAACTCAATGCACTGAAAAGCATGAGGATTAATGCTGCTGCAAGCGATAAAGAAGAAGCAGAATTAAGCAGCAATTAATAGTTTGATTTCAAGGATAAAAGCCCTGAGTGCGGCGCGCTGAGTTCGCACTCAGGGATTTATTTTTGTCTATGCCTATACGGCTTTTCAATCCGGAGCTTTTAATTATGAATGGCATTTAACAATATCCGAAAATTTATTCGCTCGGCAGCTTTCTTGCATTAGCCCGGAATATAAAATGGATTTGTACTCCCTTTGCGTCGCTCAATACAAAGAAACACATTGCCCCTATAATTAGCTTATGCTATTTCTATTCATACAATCATGCTGTTGTGTTGCAATAACACCTACAGCACTAAAATCGATGACTGCTCTGCTTCACCCTTTGAGCAATTCCATTAACTCGGATATTTCGAGCCAGCGCATCGTTTTTTCTTCAATATCGATCCCGAGAATAGCAAGCTGGCGGCTTAAGCCATCCAGTTCTTTGTAATCTGTTATGCTGCCAGAGTTTATTGTTTCTTCCAGTTGCTGTTTCTTTTCTTCGAGCTTGGGGATTTCCAGTTCCAGATTGTCATATTCCTGCTGCTCTCTAAAAGTAAGTTTTCTTTTGGGTGCCGGGTCTTTTTCGCGGCGCACCTTGATGTCTGTGTCGCCAATAGGCACTGGCTTTTGCCTGTGGGCTGATTCCTTCCTTTCGAGGTATTCTGAATAATTGCCTGGGTATTCCTTTACAATGCCTTCGGCCCCGAAGCAGAATATTGTGTTGACCACACGGTCCAGAAAAGCTCTGTCGTGCGAGACAACGAGCAGAGTGCCATAGAAATTATCCAGGTAGTCTTCAAGTGCGTTCATTGTTGCTATATCGAAATCATTTGTCGGCTCGTCGAGCAGCAGGACGTTTGGATTGCCCATCAGCAATTTTATCAGAGCCAGCCTTTTTTTCTCGCCCCCCGAAAGTGTGCTGATGAAGGAATTATGCATCGAGCCGGGGAAAAGAAATTTTTCCAACAGGTCTCGTGTTGTCAGGTACCTGTCCCTGCCAACGCCCACGTCAATGTACTCTGCCACTTCTCTCAGTGCTCTGATGACTGTCTGGTTGTCGCGCAGCCCAACAATTTCCTGCCTGAAATAACCGATTTTAATGGTTGCACCAAACTTTACATGCCCGGCCGAGCAGGAGTCGTTGCCCGAAAGTACGTTGAGCAGCGTAGTTTTGCCGCAGCCGTTAGGGCCGATAATTCCAATCCTGTCGCCAGGGGCAGCCACATATGTGAAATCCCTGAACAGCGTTCGCCCTCCGATTTCTTTTGTAATAAAATTCGCTTCGATAACCCTGCTGCCTATAAATGTTTTGCCTACCTCAATTTTAATTTTTTTCTCTTTAATTTTGTAGCTGTCTTCTTCCATTAGCTTTATCCAGTCGATACGGCTTTTTGACTTAGTGCGCCGAGCCTTGGCGCCCTTCTGAAGCCAAGCCAGTTCCATCCTGAGCTTAGATCTGATGTGGCCGATTGCTGCATCCTGAGCAGCGGCAACTGCTTCTTTCTTTTCAAGGTAGTACTCGTAATTGCCAGGGAATGTAAATAATCTTTTTCGGTCGATTTCAATAATTTTTGTTGCAACGGCATCAAGGAAATACCTGTCGTGAGTGACAAACAGCATCGAGTTATTAAATTCGTTCATCCTGTCCTGCAGCCATTGGACTGTGTCTGCATCCAGATGATTTGTCGGTTCGTCCAAAATCAGAAGTTCCGGATTGGAAATAAGAGCGCGTGCCAGCGCCGTCCTTTTTTTCAGGCCGCCCGAAAGCTCACTGACAGGGCGCGCAAAGTCATACATTCCAAGCTGCGAAAGGATTTTCTTTGCTTCGCTTTCGAAGGCCCATCCGTTATGATGGTCGAGAAAACGTATAATGGTATCGAATTCCGTGCTGTTGACTGGATTCGAATCACTGTGGATAATTTTGCACAATTCAGCATATCTTTCAAGCGACGCTGCTATTTCGGCCCTGCCTTTCATTACATAATCAATAACAATATCGAAGGAATCGAACTGTGGGTCCTGCTCTAGGTATTCGCGCCTGACGCCGCTGTTAAAGACAATCTCGCCCGTATCGGGCTCCACTAAGCCTGCAACGATTTTCATAAGGGTTGTTTTGCCTGCTCCGTTTTTGCCTATTATCCCTATACGTTCACCTGTTTCCATGCCGAATGAAATGTCTTCGAACAAAACCTTATCGTTGTATGCCTTGGCAATCCCGCTGCCGCTGAAAATCGTCATAATACCTTGCCGAAAAATTATAATACGACGTAGGAATACACTAAATAATGCCGTATTATCACTAAACTGGCCATCCTCTTGCAGCTTACATTTAAGGCATTGATAAATATACAATTTGCGATAATTGTTGTTATTTTATTGAAATTAATATGCATCCAGAAATTTATTAAAGTAAAATCTTATGATAATGTTTCAAACCTTTGCCCCTTCAATGCTTACTACCTGATGATAACTAACGGTATCTTAGCAGATTTACCCTGCATATCGGCAATAATAAAATATGTGCCCGATGCCAGCCCGGTAGTGTTGAATGATACGTTGCCTTCTCCCGGTTCGATCGATTTGTTTAGTATATCTATCACTTTCTTACCCCTGATATCGGCAAGCCATAGCTTCAGGCAGGCAATTTGATCACCTTCGTACATATAAATTACCGACGCTATGTCGTTAGCAGGATTGGGCGCTGCTGTCAGACTAAAACTGCATCCGGGAATAATGACTTCAGGGACAAAGCCGGGAGCTTCGGCACCTCTGCCGAAAAGCAGGATTTTGATATAACCCTCTTCGGAGCTGTTCGAAGCGTCGCTCCACACTTGGATTTCGGCTATATAATCTATCAGATGGTATGGTGTAAACTCAATTTCATATGTGTTAAACGTATGGGGAGCAAGCGTAAATCTCTTGAGGTCGATATTATTGATTTTGTATATTGAATCCTGGGGAACCAATTTTATCGAAGACATACGTATTGTATCAGTGCCTTTGTTGTGTATTTCCAGCAGCTTTTTACCAGAATTTTTCAAACTAACAGAATCGAAATTAATAAAGTCGATGTTTGCCTGGATATATGCTCCGGTATAATCGTCTTTGCCGCCCTGGCCGATGAATGTAATATCCCGTTTACGCCCGTAGGCGCTGGTGTCCAGAGCCTGCTCGTTGGTATGGAGGCTGATGGTGCGCAGGTATATACTGCCGTCTTCTTTGGGCTTGAAGCATACTCTGATGGAATCGATACTGTTTGGCTTCAATACAAATTTCTTGGTTTTATAATAGGTTTCGGCATTCTGCCCTATGGAATCGACAGGGAATATTTCCCCCTTATCCCTGTTTTCGAACTCAACTTTACTAATATGCAGAGTATCTTTGCCCTTGTTCCGCAGCCTGATAGTCTTAATTCTTGTAGTTCCCTGCTCGCCGAATCCCATATCGACAGAGAAGCCGGGTATGATATCCAGCTCGGGTGCGTTCATATCCACATCGTTCATAAGCGCCCACTGGAGCGATGAATGGATTATTCTCTGGCTCCTGTGAGTGAAATGTACGTTTTCGGAACCGATACTCCAAAGAACAACCCTGGCTCCTTTTTTCAGCTTTGTCCTTATTCCTACTGCCGAATCAGTTGCTACCATCACATTATTTTCTTCCTTTGCAATATGGAAGAATGTTGTGAATTTCTCTTCATCTCTCGATTTAAAGGTGTTCAAGTACCTGTAGTCCATCAGTGCCTGATAAGGAGTGCCATTGTCATAACCAATTGCGTTGCATGTAATATAGTCATTTAGCCCTATATCTGTTTCGTCTTTACCTTTAATACCATAAGGGAAAACAGAATCTTTCGAGGATACTATCTTCCTTCCGATATCCATTATTCCCATGGTAGAATCGATGAATTTTTTTATTTCCGGATCTGTTGTTTTTTCAAGGAACCCATTGCCGAAAATTATTACACGTTTGCCAGAATCGAGAGCAGCTTTGATAAATTTAAATAATGTTATCGAGCCGGGAGAATAATCGAGCCCTTTATCGCCCAAAGGGAAGACATACACCTGATGGTCGTTGATTTTTATTTTTGGGACTGTTACGTTGTTAAATGCCATTTGCTCAGTCATATCTTTATAAATATCAGTGCCGTACTCACCGTTTATAAATCTCCAGTAAGCATTGTGGAAATAAAAGTTATCCTGAAAACCTGTTGAATCGAGAATATTATTGAAAAAAACAATCGGCTTGGGGTCGGCCTGGATTTGATTGCACTCATTTTTGTTTTTCTGCTCTGCGCTCAGCATGCCGGCCGCAATCAAAATAGCGAATGTAATAAGTACCAAATAATTCTTCATAGGGAACCTCCTTAATTTATCAATATGTTTTTTTTATGGAATCTCAAGTTCATTCTTCTCACATATTTTTTAAAATCTAAAAATATATAATTTAAATAAACATAAAAATCCGGTTTGTTACAAGCAAAAATTAATAATCCATACATATTAGCCCCGCCTAACATATTATTTAGCCATTTTTGTCCGAAAAAACGCGATTTCGGTAAAATTCCGGTAAACTTTTTCCCGGGGTGGTTTCCGCCTTCAAATGGGACGCCCTGGCATGCAAAACCGACATGATGCCCGTCATTCGTCTGAAGGTTCTCAACCTTCCGAAGGTTAGCGCCGGTTTCCATTTGCCTGTCATTCCCGTGGAAACGGCAATCCATATTGCTTTGTTTTGTTTTGACAGTTGCAAGTTCTTTCACCTTAGCCCCGCCTAACATATTATTTAGCCATTTTTGCCCGAAAAAACGCGATTTCG
>DAINRZ010000188.1:0-6852 GCA_036741575.1 Kapaibacterium sp. (SeqCode) | reverse complement strand
CGTTGACACCCCCGCCGGCGGGGGACAAAAAAAAAGCGCCCCCAAAGAGGCGCTTTTTATAGATATTAATCTCTTACTCTGTTAATATTACGGAGTAGGAAGGCCGGCGTTACCAAAAACGTAGTTCGAAGGATCGCCGTTAACGTCTGTAGTTTTGTAGTCGGCATAGAAGCCTTCGTTGTCGAATGTCAGATAATCAACATCGATATAAACCGGGAAAGTATAGAAACCTTCGGTTGCATCGGGGGAAGCCCATACTGTGCCGGGAACCAATGTGAATGTACCTTCGCCCATGCAAGCGTTGGAACCGTTGGGGCAGCTGCCGCAGCCATTGTTGCCTGTGTGCCACAAACCAACGATGGCAGCGTTGTCTTCCATATAAGGTTCATTGATAATATCATATTCCTGGCCGCCATAAGTTGTACCGGGGTTAACTGTTACTGTACCGAACTGGTACATGTTGCCGCTGAGAACGTTTTCATAGTTTGTGAAGAAGTTGCCGCTCTGGACTGCGCCATTGTTGTAGTACCACTGGCTGCCGGTGATGAATACGTTGTTTGTTGCAACGCCTGCTGTTTCATTGTATGAATAAGCAACTGCGTCTGTGCTGAACGAAGTGGGGTCGTAACCGAAAGTACCGTTGGCTTCGAATTTCCATCCATTGCCGCCTTTAACTTTGAAAGTCATTGTGTAGCCGTCGCCAAGGATTTTGGAACCGTCGGGGTTCAACCAGCCGAGGTAAATGTTGCCGCAATTGTTCATGATGGTAAGTTCGCAAATAACGAAGATTTTGTATTCGCCGACTGCAAAGTCGAATGAATAATCGTTATCGTGAGCAACGCCATAGTTCATTGATGCTTCGACTGCGTCCGGGTTCCAGGGGCCGCTGTTGTCGAGGTCTTCTGATGCAAAAGCTGTGGAAGCTACGAGAACCAAAGCTGCGAATAAAGCAAAGAATTTTTTCATTTAAAAACTCCTAAAATTGTTATAAAAAAACATTTAAAAAAACACTGAGAAAATCTACCTAGCGAATTCAATTTTCTTAATATTACTAACTTCTTCAGTGTTGAAATCAAACTCAAAATAGCTGCTGCCTTTAGCCACGGCCCTTATACCCTCGATGAGTTCCTTCATACCAATACGCTTGGACATATAACCTTTTGCGCCGAGCGTTTTGGAGCGCGAGATAATCTCCGATTCGGTATGTGCCGAAAGCACAAGCACTTTGTCTTTCTTTGCCGGCTCGAGGCTTGTCAGCACGTCGAATCCGTTCATCACGGGGAGCTCGAGGTCGAGCAAAAGCACATCGATATCCATTTTGCCCATAGAGTCCACCACATCCCTGCCGTTGGCCAGCACATCCACAACATGCATATTAGCCTGTTTGTTGAGCACCGATTGCAGCAATCTTGCAGTCATTTTGTGGTCTTCCGCTATAAGTATGTTTAACAAATCCGACATTTAATTACAAACTATTTTTTGTTTCGAAATTCAAGCAGTTCAATTTTATTTCCTGCGTTGTTTTATTAAATTTTCAAAAGTCAACCAAAAATCATGGTGCAAATTTAAAGCATAAAAACAACAAAGTAAATCCCGTAAACTCGGCAATTTAGCATTTTACCAAGTTCATGGTATTTGCAAATAAGTATAAATAGGGATATGGTTATCGGTAGAAAGGCGTATATATAAATACCAAAAAGTGCGTATTCATCAATACGTACTTTTTGGTATGCCGTTTAGGCTTCATTCCATTGAATGCCGCTCTGCAAGCGGATTATTCCTTTAGAGTAAAATTTCTATTTCAACAAATTTATTTATGTTAAAAAATTTCCCCGAAGGAATAAATCCTTCGGGAAAATAATGTTTTTTCTATACAATATTACGGAGTGGGCAAACCGGCGTTACCAAAAACGTAGTTCGAAGGATCGCCGTTAACGTCTGTAGTCTTGTAGTCGGCATAGAAGTCTTCGTTGTCGAATGTCAGGTAGTCAACATCGATATATACGGGGAAAGTATAGAAGCCTTCAGTTGCGTCGGGCGAAGCCCAAACAGTGCCGGGAGTAAGTTTGAATTCGCCTGTACCCTGGCAAGCGTTCGAACCTTCGGGGCATGAGCTGCACTGGCCGTCGCCAATTTTCCAGAGCTTTACGATGGAAGCATTGTCATCCAGGTTTGTTTCGGCTGTGATGTCGTATTCTTCGCCGCCATATGTGGCGCCTGGTGCAACTGTAACGCTGCCGAACTGATACATCGTGCCGCTGAGTGTGCCTACATAGTCGTTGAACTGGTTGCCGCTCTGAACTGCGTTGCCGTTGTAGTACCACTGGCTGCCGGTGATAAATACGTTGTTTGTCTGAGCGCCTGCTGTTTCATTGTATGAATAAGCAACAGCGTCTGTGCTGAATGAGCCCGGGTCCTCGCCAAAGGAGCCGTTAGCTTCGAATTTCCAGCCATTGCCGCCCTGTACTTTGAAAGTCATGTCGTAGCCGTCGCCAAGGATTTTGGAACCGTCGGGGTTCAACCAGCCGAGGTAAATGTTGCCGCAATTGTTTACGACTGTAAGCTCGCAGATAACGAAGATTTTGTATTCGCCGGTAGCGAAGTCGAATGAATAGTCGTTATCGTGCCCAACCGGGTAGTTCATGGAATTTTCGACTGCGTCCGGGTTCCAGGGGCCGCTGTTGTCAAGGTCTTCCGATGCGAAAACTGTCGATCCTACAAGGACCAATGCTGCGAATAATGCAAAGAATTTTTTCATAATAAAAACTCCTAAAATATTAATGAATAAAAAAATGTATGGGAAAAATCTTTCATATTAATCTTCATCTTCTCTTTTTTTTTAATGCCAGCCATAGCTGTCAGCATTTCCATCTCGAAAAACTGCCTGCCTCCGGCAACGGCTTTAATTCCTTCTATAATTTCCTGCATACCCGAGCTTTTCGAGATATAGCCCCTGGCGCCCAGGGCCTTGCTTTTTTGCATAAAGTCTTTTTCGGTGTGTGCCGAAAGCACCAGCACCTTTTTCTGCGAGCTTTTGTCGAGGCTTTTTATTACTTCGAATCCGTTCATCAGCGGCAGCTCTATATCGAGCAGGATAACATCGACATCCAATTCACTGTTGCCCGCAGCCTCCACCACGTCCCTGCCGTTGCCCAGCACATCCACCACCCTCATGCTTCCCTGTTTGTTCAGGGCCGAGCGGAGCAGCCTTGCTGTCATCCTGTGGTCTTCGGCTATCAGTATATTCAGTAAATTTTCTGTCATCTTTTTTAATCTTTATCTAACTTTTTATTTTATCTTATTTAATTTTCTTTTTTGCTTCGCTAAACTTAATTTTTAGTTTCACCAAAAAATTATGATGCAAATTTAATGCATTGAAAAGGCAAAGTAAATCCCGTAAAAACGGTATTTTGAGTTTTTACCGAAATTTTGGTAAGAATAATAAGTATTTATATGTATATAGAAATACGGGAAAAAACGGATATGCGGATACCAACAAATACGGATACGGGCCTAAGTGAAAATTGGTATGCTTAAATTTGCTATATTAGCCATATGCCGCTATGGCAGCGGCATGCCTGTTTTGCAGCCAATCCTGTCAATAGTTTATTCATAAAAAATTTCTGCTTATTAATTTTTTTTTTCGATTAACAAATTATCATTGTTTATTGCTTGTTTGAAAGCAATTAGTAATAAATAATCTAATAAAAAGCGAAGATAAGTTTTGTGCTTAATATTGAACGGAGCTGCCGCAGCCTTACCGGCCGGATTTGCGCGGGGCAATAACGGCCTGGCGAATGTAAAACTCCGTTCAAGCAATCCCTTATTTATTTTGTTATGTTAATGCTCCGCCTGATTGAATAATTAAGGATAGTAACAGCCGGCCCCGCCTTTGAGTAATTTAATATTTCTGATTCGCAGCGCCGGCTTTGGGGAATTGAACCCACAGTGCGGGATTATTAGTTATGCTTTGTGCAGTCAGTAAGATTCTATACGGCATAGATTCCGGCTTTTGTTTAGCTGCGGCACATATTGTAATCTAAAACCTAATCCTTAAATTAAGGCTGACTCCCCTGAAGGGATTTGGCGAGAGAGAAAATGTTACTTTTTCGTCCGAGACGTCGAAGTCGTATAAGTGGGCGCCCGTGTATGCATCGACGGCAGCCAGTATATAAACGACGAGCAGGTAGAAGCCCATCATATCGCGCTGGTCGCGGTAATATTCCTTATAAGTGTTCGCAGTGTCCTTCCCGATACCAGCTTCGGAATTGTCGTAGAGCTTCTGGTATTCGATGTACTGGTTGTGGTTGTCTATCATTAAATATCCCAATGTAGCAGCTCCTCCCAGAAACAAGGGCGCTTTCCAGTAATCTTCGTTATAGAATTGGCCCAGCCCGGGGATGATTAACGACTGCAGGACAGCCCAGGCGGGCGATTTCTGCATTTCGAAGGCTTTTTGGGGCAGGGGCTGCTTTTTCAGCGCTTCGTCCATCGACTTCACCTGAGCAGTGTCTGTGCTTTCATCGAAGGAGAAAGTGCTGCTCGTGCCGATATAAAAACCGGTTGCCTGCGCCCTCCCGCCAAAAAGGCAGGAGAGCAGCAGCAGCGCCGTGGCAATATATGGCAGCCGTTTAGTCATTCATTACGGCTATGGCTTCTATTTCTATCAGTACGTCCAAAGGCAGCTTGGCTACCTGGTATGCAGCGCGGGCAGGCTTGCTCTCGCCTAAATATTGGCTGTACACTTCATTCATTGCTTTGAAGTCGTCCATATTCTTCAATAATACTGTAGTTTTCACGACATTGTCGAGCGTTAGCCCCTCGGCTTCGAGTATCGCTTTTATATTCTCTAACGACTGCTTAGTTTGCGAAATAATGTCATCTCCGGCAAGCGTAGCGTCGGCCTTCAGGGGTATTTGCCCCGAAATAAACAAAAACGGGCCTTGGGCGGCTACTGCCTGCGAGTAAGGGCCTATGGGCTTAGGTGCGTTTTCTGTAAATACCTGCTTTTTCATAATTTCACTTTCGAATATACAACATTAATATTAATATAAATATTACAACATACTCTTGCCAAGCACGCAGGCGCCAATTATGCCCGCATCCTTGGTAAACCTTGCTTTTCGTATTTCTATGCTTTCAGCTACCGACGGCAGCGCCCTTCGGCGGACGGTTCCAAGCGCCGAGCTGAAGAGCTTTTCGTGCGAGAGGGACATACCCCCTCCGATTATTATTACGGGTATATCGAGCAGATTGACTGCCGAAGCAATGCCTATACCTAAGTAGAAACCGACTTTCTCGAGCGCCAGCAGCGCGCATTCGTCGCCGTAACCGGCCGCCTTTGAGATATAAAACGGGTCGTATTGCCTGATTTTTCGCAGGTAAGACTCGGGATAATCTGCTGCAATTTCTTCGGCTATGCGTGCAACCTGCTTCCTGCCGAGGTATTCCTCGAGCACGCCGTGCCTGTATTCCACCCTGCCGGCGCCTTCGTCGGCAATATCGATAATCATGTGCCCGATTTCGCCTGCGCCTCCCTTTGCCCCGCGGTATAGCTTCCTGTCGATAATTATGGCGCCCCCAACGCCGGTGCCAAGTGTAACATAAATAAAATCCCGGGTTTTCCTGCCGGCGCCCAATTCCATCTCGGCGAGTGCCGCAGTGTTGGCATCGTTATCGATAGCTACAGGCAAGTGAAAATTATCTGTTAATTTTCCGGCAAGGTCGATATTCTTCCATCCCCTAAGGTTGGGCGCTATTCTGATAATACCGTCGCCGGAGACAACTCCGGGCACACCTATTCCTATGCTTTCGACTGAATGGAATTTTGCAAGCGCCTGGCCGAGGAAGCTGCCGATCCTGCTGATGAGGGCATCCGGCCCGGAATCAGCAGGCGTGGGCATAGCATCCTGGTAAACCAGTTGGTTCTGCCTGTCGAGAATGCCGATTTTCAGGTTTGTGCCACCAAGGTCGATACCGGCATACATATCATTCACCTTTATCCAAATTTATTTTTACTGAATCGGTATCCCTTACAAAGTAAACTTTTTCGCCTGGTTTAATCATACCGAAATTTTCGCGGGCAATTCTTTCAATCTCTGTAATATCCGTCCTCAGCAATTCTATCCTTTTATTTATGGAATCGCGGATATCTATTTCATTTTGGATTTTTTTGCGGTAATCTGTGTTGTCGATTTCCAGTCCAATGCGTGTTATAAGCCCATGGCTCGAAAATACGACAATACTCATTAGCGCAACTGCTATCAGCAGGCCGATAAACAGTCTTTTCCTGCGCATTATATTTTCGATAAAACTTTTCAAATACTTACCTGCCTTGACACAACTTTGCCCGGAATTGCCACATAGAGCCGGGCTTTGTAATCAACCATTATTACCACGAAACAAAAAACAAATGTCATTCCCGCATTATATATATACGCAGAAATGACATTCAATTTACAAATAATTTCATTTACCTGGCAAATCTCTTTAAAAATTCTAAGTATTTATCCATCTCGGCAACAGTCCTTTTCTCGGTTACGGCAACTAGCAGGCCCTGTTTGCATTCGGGGAACCTTGCTGTGTCTATTCCTGCCAGAATGCCTTCTTTGGCGGCTTCTTCGATAATCGCTGCCGGGCTGGCCGGAGTTTTAACCAGAAATTCCTTGAAGAAAGGCTTGTCGTTCAGCAGGCTGAATCCGGGAATATTTTTAATGCCCGCAGCTAAGTAATGGGCTTTTTCGAAAGTCTGTTCGGCAACTTCTTTAATGCCCTGCTTGCCCATTATTGTCATGTAAACGGTTGCAGCCAGCATAAACAGGCCCTGGTTGGTGCAGATGTTCGAAGTAGCTT
>DAINRZ010000187.1:0-6854 GCA_036741575.1 Kapaibacterium sp. (SeqCode) | reverse complement strand
GCAAGCCGAAATCCATTGGATTAGGATTAAATGTAATATCTGTTTCTGCCACAGTCCTAACTTTAACGGAATCTATCGCCTGGCAACCGTTCTTGTCGGTTATTACTAAGTGATATACTGTATTCACAGGATTAGTAATGGTAGGAATAGAAAGTGTCGTGGTACTTAATCCTGCCGATGGCCACCAGTTGTAAGTAAAAGGCGGAGTACCCCCGGCAAATGAATACCAAATCCTCGTTGTATCCGTATTGTGGCATAAGTATAAACTGTCGGGGAAATGTGTAATTCTTAGGTTTGTTACTTTTGCTTTCAATACAATTTTATACCTTGTACCGCATTCGTCGGTAATTCTCAGAGAGTCTATGTAAGTGCCTTCGAAGCCGCCGCCCATGAACCGAAGGCCAATAGTCCTCTGTTCGTCAATTAAATAATCGAAGAAGAAAGAGTTGTCGATAAACTCAAAATGCGGATTTGGGCTTGGCAGTATCTCGCCAGTGAACTGGGTGGAAAAGCCTGAAAGATTATGCAGTATGAAGGAGGTATCCTTGGGCATAGGCTCGCAAAAAACACCGAAATTAAGGGTATCGGGCAGAGCTGCAATTTGTGGGCTGAATACTTTGACTTTAAAATATATTGTCTTATGAGCGCCACAAGAATCGACAATCCATAACGAATCGACATAGGTGCCGTTAGTACCGTATCCGTTGAACCTTATATCTATAGTTTTTGTTTCATTATCATTGAAGGGTGTCGAAAACGGTGTGGCGGCCACAAAATAAAACGGCCTAAGAAATGATGTATTCATCGATAAAGTAGTCCTGAATCCGGATAAATTTTGAACTGTAAATGATGAATCTTTAGAAACGTTTTTACAAAAAGTGCCAAAATTGATCGTATCGGGAGCTACTGATAAATTGAAACTTATGACCTTAGCTTTCAGGTATGCAGTTTTATAATCGCCGCATGTATCGACTACCCTGAACGAGTCGATGAATGTCCCAGGCGTGGAATTGCCGTTGAACCTTACTGCAAGATTACGGATTTCGCCAACGTTGAACTGCCTGTCGTCGATAACTCCGGTAATTGAGAACAACGCTCCCATTCCTGCGGCATTAACATCGAATGTTGTCTTGAAGCCTGAGGCATTCTGGATCCTGAAATTGCCATTTTTAATAGTGTTTTTGCAAAGCACTCCAAGGTCGAGCGTATCGCCGTCGGGGAATGATATTACAGGATCGATAATACTTACCATGACGGTATCGTAATCGGTGCATCCCTTATTGTCAGTTACTCTGACTATATATTGTGTATTAGCCGCCGGAGAAGCAGTAGGATTGTAAATATTAACATTTGACAATCCGGTGGAAGGTGTCCAGAAATAAGTATATGGCGGGCTGCCGCCCGAAGCAACCTGGCCTATAGATGCGGAAGCAGACGGGCAAATAGTTTTGTCGGGCCCGGCATTGGCATTGGGATTCTCGTTTATATCCACAAAAATGCTGTCTTTTTGCATTACACCATAAAGTGTAACCTCGCAATAATACCATCCTTCATGGAAGGAACTAGGATTGAGTATAACAGGGTTCTGCTGGGTGGAAGAAAATCCGTTGGGCCCGTACCAGTAATAAGTGGCATTATCGACCGTATCGCAATAAAGAAAAAGTGTATCGCCCGGGCACAATGGGGCATTCGTTTGAAGATCGAAATCAAAACTAAAATATGTCTGAATGAAAGTAGGCAAACCCCACCGGGAAATCCTACCTGAAAGCGGCTGGATAGATTTGGCAAGATCGCAGGCAGCGCCGTAACCGTTTGGGTTTCTTATTGCATGGAGTTTGTCGCTGCCCCACCATGCGATATATATTTTACGGTCGGGCGCTATTTGCAGAGCCCCAAAATAATAAGCTGAAGGTTCATTGCCTATCAATACTTCGGAATTCAGAATATCTGTTGGTGTCGGCAGGGTAATATCATACTGGTAAAGGTATGATGGATTATTCATATTACTGAAATATAGAATATTGCCGTTTGGCGAAAACTCAACTCCGTAAGCGTTCCTGAATTTAACACCTGTGAAACTCATATAATAAGTAATCTGGCCGGTAACATTGCTGAAATCGAACAGCTCAAAAAAACCATCCTCATAAACTGCAAGAGCGAGTTTATTACCGACTGAAGATGCTTTCATGTAACCGATTTTATTGTAATTATCACCCTGATGAGCCGTACCCTGATCGCTGATAATCGGATAACCTGGCACTGCATTCTCTACTGTATTGATGCCATTAGGTGTAATAAGGTAAGCCTTGAACCTGTTATTTCCCCACTCATGGCCAATAACCCACACGTCCGAATTGTTTTTATGCTTAACGGCAGTAATCTTTTCGACACAGGGGCTGAACAATAACTGGTTCTTTGTGGTAACGTCTCCGTTGCCGCCATCGAGGGTCATATCTACAATCGAATACCTGAAACCATAATTTTCCCACTTATCCGTGACGGTAAAAATATAGTAAATATTCGGATTGCCCGGCTTGGGGACGATAACGCCCGACTGTGTCGAAGAAGAATGCCCGAATAAGCCCGTACCATTCGGCATCACACCGTGGACTTTATTCCAAACCGTTACGCCGTCGGTGTAGAACATCAGGTTGCCGTTTGCATCGCAGATTACCGAACTGCCTTCCTCTGTGACAATCTGGCCGTCGGTGAGAGGTACTGGTGAGCCGCTGTTGAAGTCGAGTCCCGCATTATCGCCAAAATACCAAATGTTGCCCTCCTTTTGTCCGAAGGCTGCATTTGATAGCAAAACTATCAATATTATTATAATTTTTGCAGTTGGCTTCATTTTCAATCCTTGCTAAAAAAACCAAAATCCTTAATTAACTGTAACCAACTAAACAGCAACTTTGTTTAGCCTATTATCGTAAATTTCCATCATTCCTTTAGTAATGATACATCATCCATAATGAAGTGCCATTTTTTAATCTTAATTATTTCAATCGCTTTGTTCATTAAATATATTTATTAAATATTAAATTAAAATTAAAAATAATTCATAATTATATTTAAAATTAACTAAATATTACTAAAAAACAAATTAATTTACAATAAGAGGTAATACGTATTCTTATTACTTTGTAACGGAAACATTTCCGATATAAGAACCGTAACCGGTATCGATTCGAACGGTATAGATGCCGCCTGCAATATCGCCTGCGGGCATCGACAAAAGATTGGAGCCTATGGGATAATACTTAATAGGGGATTCCTTCACCAGGCGTCCCTGTAAATCGTATAGCTTAATAATTGCAAAGGTTTCATGCTTGTTATTCATTTTAATATTTATTTCTTCGGCAGCGGGATTGGGATAGATATTCCCGAAATACAGTGCTCCTAAATCATTAAACTCTATAGTAAAGTCAATACAAATATTATATATGTCGATGCAGCCGTCGTCTGTTGTGGTTATAGGCTTGCATTTACTATATTCCCAGGAGAAACCGACAATTTCTATGTCGGTATAAGTGCTGTTGCCGTAAGCTGTGAAGAATTCCATCTCATGAAGTATTTCGCGGTAAAAAACGGTTGAATCTAAAATGCCCCTAATTCTTATATATAGCAAGCCGTCTTCCAGTTTTATAAATTCATAAGGGAAATTCATAGGCTTCAACATTGTGGAATTGAACCTGATTATAGCATCAAAGCCCGTTACGCCGGCTTTTTCAAAATATACAGGTGCTTCTATTCTCAAGGGAACTTTGATAGTTTTATTTATTGGCGTAGAGTTCATATTACAATCAATGTAAACTCTTGACTTAAGAACCGAATCGACAAAGACAGTTATCGAATCGACAGCAGTACAGCCTTTCGAATCTGTAGCACGGAGAAAATATTTAACTGATTTTTCAGGCATTGCAAAGGATTGAGCAGTATTGCCAGAAGACAAGCCTTCAACTGGAGACCATAAATAGCTATATGGAGGTGTACCTGAGTTCGCTTTTGCACCTATCTGTTGGCCCTGGTTATCGCAAATAAGGATATCATCGCCTAATTCAATTTCAGGGACGGGATTTACCGATATTTTAACTGTGTCTCTGCCAATGCAGCCATTAACATCCATTGCATATATGTAGTAAGCGGTTGATTTATCAGGAGAAACTGATATTCGTGGGGTGTTGCCAGCTGGTACGCCATCGGAATCTATCCATAAAACGGTTTCTATGCCCGATTCAGTTATTATTGTATCCCCGATCACTGCAAAACTACCTTTGCAAAAAGCTTTGTCTTTCCCGGCTTTAACAACCGGAGGATTGTTAACAATAACACTTATGGTATCATAGGCAACACAACCGTTCAGGTCGTTGACGGTAATAATATAATCAGTTGTGCTCCAAGGACTTAGAATGACAGTATCCCCGCTTTTGCTTAGAATTCCTTCCGATGGAGACCATGATACATCATAAGCTCCCGAACCGCCTTTTATTACAGGGCTTACCATCGCCTCGTCATTCAGGCAAATAATCAAGTCTTTGCCCAGTGTGACTT
Source organism: Kapaibacterium sp. (SeqCode) (assembly GCA_036741575.1). Classification (GTDB taxonomy): domain Bacteria; phylum Bacteroidota; class Ignavibacteria; order Kapaibacteriales; family UBA2268; genus DAINRZ01. Next base: position 2,306 of record DAINRZ010000187.1, on the reverse strand, counting down.
TTGGTTTCGGATTAACGGTAATAACAACACTATCTCTGTATTCAATATCATTGATTGTTGTAGTCAGCCTGTACATACCAGATATGGAATCATGGGCATTTGGTATCAGTATTTCACTTTTTGTAGAATAGAAGCCGTTCGGGCCTGTCCATGAGTATATGGCTTCGTCGGCATGTCCTGTTTTCATATGTAGTGTATCACCCTGGCACAAGGGCATATTGCTCAGAATTCTTATCCTGAAACTAAAATAGCTTTGAATAAAAGTAGGCAATCCCCACATGGCTTTCCTGTCGCCAAGATTTACTTTATTTCCTGTAATCCTTATTTTCTTATGATCTTTTTCAGTTGGATTTTCAATTACATGCACATAAGGTTTGTCGTAATAAACACTATAAATTTTTTTGTCGGAAGCAATTTGCATTGCGCCGTAATAGTAATCGAGGTCCACAGACGAAAGGATAGATTCTGAATTAACAATTTCGGCAGAATCGACAGATGAAACATCGTAAACCAATATCCTGGACGGGCGGCTCATGCAGCTTACAAATAGATTGTGGCCGTCGTTCGAGAACTCAATACCGTATGCATTGGCATATCTCTCGCCGCTGAGGGATAATATACTGCCCACCTTACCGGTTCTATTATTGAATGTGAAAAGTTCAACTGTTGCTTCGCCATATTTGGCCAGAGCTATTTTGGATCCGTCAGGCGAAGCCTTCATATAACCAATTTTTCTGTAAACATTACCGAAATGCACACTCCCGGTTTTGCTAATTACCGGGTATTGGCCATTATTGTTTTCAACTCCCAGAATACCTGACGGAGTAATTAAATATGCCCTGAACAAATCATTGTTCCATTCATGCATCAGCACCCAAATATAGAATCCGTTTTCGTGGACTACGGCAGTAATTTTTTCAGCAGTCGAGTCGCAAAGCATTGTATTCTTTGCAGTAACATCGCCCAGGCCTCCATCGAGCCTCATATCGACGAGAGAATACCTGAAGCCGTCTTCCCTCGATTTGTCGGAAACAGTAAAGACATAGTAAAAATAAGGGTCACCTGGTTTTGGCACAATCACCCCTGACTGAGTCGAAGAACTGTGCCCCAGCAGGCCGTTACCACTGGGCATCGGCTCATGCCGCCTGTTCCAGATTGTGATGCCGTCGGTATAAAAAAGCAGCCTGCCGTCTTCGTCCGATATTGCAGCGCACCCTTCCTCTGTTACAAGTTTGCCGTCGAACAGCGGAACAGGCGATCCACTGTTGAAATCGAGGCCGGCGCCGTTACCAAAATACCAAATATTGCCCTGCTTTTGGCTAAGCAGGCCATGAGATGAAAAGAGTAGAAAAATGATAATATATATATATTTATTCATTATTAGTTTCCATTAAAAAATTAAGATATTTTCACTGATTAACGGATAAAAATTTTTTTAATTTTTTATCAGGTTTGCTTCGATTGCTGTTTTTACCAAACCGACAGTGTTTTTAACTCCAAGTTTCTGCAAAAGGTGTTTCCTGTGTGTCTGAACTGTCCTGACACTTATGTTAAGCATTTTTGATATTTTTAGCGATGAGAACTCGTTGCCAATCAGCTTAAGCACTTCGCGTTCCCTTTTGGAAAGCGAGCTTACAGCCTGAAAGACGTTTTTCTTGCCGTTGCCGTTCATCATATTATTCATGATGGAATCGAGGCTGAATTTGCAAAAATAATTCTCGCCATTGTTTACATTGTTGATTGCATCGATAAGTTCTGCAGTATCGGAACTCTTGGTAACATACCCCGAAGCGCCCAGCCTTATTGTTTTCTGGATTGTTTCTGCATCGGAAAATGCCGATAGCATTACTACCTTAGTTTTTGGGAATTGGTTGCTAAAACTTTCAAGAGCCTGCAGGCCGTCTATGTTGGGCATATTAATATCGAGGAGTATTACGTCTGTCTTTTTCTCTTTGGCAATTTTAAGGGCGCTGTTGTAGCACGTTGCAGTGCCGACTACATTGATATTACCGGTAGTATTTAATACAGATTGTATTAACTTACCAAGCAGATTCTGGTCGTCGACTATTAATACATTAATACTCTTCATTTAATACTATCATGTTAATCAAAAAGTACACAAAGATAGGTAAAAAGTATGACATTTCTAATACCAATTTTCACTTAATTTTTATCCGTGTTTTCACTGATTAGATTTTATTAAATATACCAATTGGCTGCTTATTTGATGATTTTTTATATTTTTGAATAATTAATAAGATGAAACAAATTATAGATACTTATTGTTCAATTGGAAAATGGTAGAA
>DAINRZ010000186.1:0-6862 GCA_036741575.1 Kapaibacterium sp. (SeqCode) | reverse complement strand
GCTAAAGTAAAATAAAAACATGCTCCCTTGCCGGTAATACTTTCGGCCCGGATACTGCCCCCATGCCTTTGCAAAATCCTTTTAACGGTAGCCAGCCCAATACCGGTACCGGGGAATTCCTCTGGGCTGTGCAGCCTTTGGAACGGGCCAAACAATTTATCGTAGTATTTCATATCGAATCCTTCGCCATTGTCTTTAATGAAATACTCTCGGCTTTCGCTATTGCTTTCCGTTCCGAATGTAATTTCAGCATCATCTTTCTTATCGGTAAATTTCAGGGCATTGTCAATTAAATTTTCCAGAGCAATTGAGAGCAGCCTTTGATCGGCAAAAACCACGAGCCCTGGCGTTGTTTCCAGCCTAATCTTCCTTTTTGGATAGCCTGCTGCCAGCCTTTCGAAGATTTCTTCGACCATTACGCTGATATTAAAATATTTGGGTTCCATTTCAGTCCTGGTAACCCTCGAGAGAATAAGAATATCGTCAATCAATTGCGACATTCTTTGGCTTGCTTTGCGCACCCTGCCCAGGTATTCCATTGCTGTAGCATCGAGAATAGCCCCGTAGTCTTCGAGGATTGCCAGGCTGAAGCCGTCTATTGCCCTTAACGGCGCCCTAAGGTCGTGGGAAACCGAATAAGCAAACGACTCAAGCTCTTTATTAGCAGCTTCAAGCAGGATAGTCCTTTCTTTCACTCTTCTTTCCAGTTCGATATTCAATATCTTCATCCTGGCTTCGGCGGTTTTTCGCTCGGTAACATCTTCGATAAAACCTTCGTAGTATTGAATAATGCCGCTGTTGTCCTTAACCGACCTCATTATTATCTTGCCGATAAATGTGCTTTTATCGTTTTTCTTAAGCTCTGTTTCCACTACATAAGTCCCCGATGAACTGTTGCTAACGTTATCGAACAGCCGGCTTCGGACATCGTCATTAATATATAGTTCCATTGATTTCTCATTTATTCGCTCCAGCGCATCTAAAGTTCCCTCGAACCTGAACATCCTGGCAAAAGCAGGATTGACAGAAATTATTTCCCCGTTGGGCATCGACTGGTATATACCAAGTGCCGAATTATCAAAAATATCTTTGTATCTGGCCTCACTGTGGCGCAACTCGGATTCGTAATTAAGCTTTTCGAACAAAGCACCAAGTTCGTGCCCGATAGACAGCAGAACCTTCTTCTTGGTTTCAGAAAAATTATGCCTTGTTGTATTGCACACAAGTATTCCGCCATAAATATTTCCTTTTGCCTGCATAGGTATAATTCCAAGGCTTTTTATTGATAGGTTGACGGAAACCTCTGGATTGACCAAACTGAAATTATCATAAAAAACTGCGCTTTTGTTTTTTAATACATCTGTAAATGGAAATTCTTCGAAATTTAATATCCCAAGATATTTAGTAAAAACATCATCTTTTCTTGACGAATACTGCAATTCGGCAGTAGTACCCCCTGTCATGGAATAAAATGCCCCGAAATCGAAATTGAACAACTCGCATAATTTATTCACAGTATCGCGGATTAGTGAATCTGCACTAGTCGATTTTCCGGTTGTCAGTATTATATCATTCAGTATCTTAAGCTCATTTATCTGTTGAAGCAGTTTATATTCGTAGTCTTTTTTAAATGTAATATCCTCGAAAGAGATAAAAACACCCCTCATGCCCGGCAATTCGGCCCTGAACGAAATTATTCTGAACCATGTTATATTTCTTTTCCCACTCGAATAGTTCAATATTTTCGATCTGCCTGCATAGAAGGCACAATCCCCCTGAAAACCGTCCAGTTTATCGAACACACAGCCAAGTTTCTCGATGGTTTTATTATCGAAAGCCTTGTCATTCAGTATATTATATTTGTTGCCTCCTTCTATAGATTCTGGCTTAACATTAAAATCAGCAGAAAATTTCTTATTAATTTTAATACACCATCCATCATCGGAAAACAAAGCCGCCCCCAAAGGATTGTCCAAAAAAAAATTAGCTGGAAAGCAATCCTGTATGCCGCTGCTTTCGCAAAATTCAAATTCTTTTTTATTATCTATATCAAAACTTGCTTCAACATCCATAGTATATATTTATTACTTATTTTATTTCTTTCTTTTATGCTTAATCGTCATTTTTACTATATTAATTAGTGAAATTTTTAATAAATTGTAACCCGGTTTTTATATGGGTATTTATTATTTATAGGTGAATTATGTATAAATTAATATTGTTAATTTTTTCTGCCGGATTAATACTTATTTCCTGTTCAAAAGAAGAGCCAAAAGGAAATTCGGAAAATAAAGCCGATAATGCAAATGGAGCAAAGCAAATGAATTCGCAAACAGAAATACTTAAAAGCAGGGTCGATATTTATGCACCTACAGCCGTCAGCGTCGATGTTTCTTTCCTCTCGGACAATGACAAGAAGGTGTTGAAGCTAATGCTGGAAGCCGGCAAACTGGCCGACGAGATTTTTTGGCGGCAAACATCGCCCGAAGCAATCCCCCTGAGGGATTCGCTAGAAAAAGACACTACGCCCGAAGGCAAGGCGGCATACCAGTTTGTAATGATTAATTATGGCCCCTACGACAGGATAGACGACGGCAAGAGGTATATCGGCAGCGGCCCTGCCAAATTCCCGCCACAAGCCAATTTTTACCCACTAGATTTGACTAAAGAGGAGTTCGAAACCTATATAAATAAGAACAAAAAGGAGAAATCCGCCCTCGAAAGCCAATATACAGTAGTCAAAAGGGATGGTGCCAAGCTAGTTGCAGTCCCATACAACAAAGAATATACTCAGGTGGCCGAAATAGCAAAGCTGCTCGGCGAAGCTTCTGCCCTGGCAGAGAATCCCTCGCTTCGCAACTACCTGAAGCTGAGGGCTGAAGCTATCATCACAGATAATTATTTTAAAAGCGATATGGCATGGATGGATATATCAGGGAGCGATCTCGATGTAGTTATCGGCCCCATAGAAAATTACGAGGATGGCCTTTATAATTACAAAACAGCATATGAATGTATGCTTATGGTGAAAGACCGAGAAGCGACAAAGGAGTTGCAACTGTTTCTCGACCATATAGATTCATTCGAACATAAGCTGCCCTATGATAAAAAGTATATAAGGCCCACTGCCGGCAAGGGCAATATCCTGCAGGTGGTCAATATTGCCTATATGGGTGGCGACTGCCAATCGGGAGTAAAGACCATTGCCAACTCCCTCCCCAACGATCCCAAGGTTACCAAGCTCAAAGGCGGTAAAAAATCCATGTTTAAAAATATAATGGAAGCCAAATTCGATAAAATTGTGAAACCCATTGCCGACGTCATTCTCGACGAATCGCTTAGGCCTTTTGTTGATAAAAAGGCGTTTACCAGCTTTGTTACATTGCATGAAGTATCTCACACCCTTGGCAGGGGATTTGTTTTCGGCAACGACAAACTTGCGGTGCGCAAGGCATTGCAGGCAAATTATTCGGCAATAGAAGAAACGAAGGCCGATATCCTGGGCCTGTATAATCATAAACACCTGCTCGAAGAAAAGATTTATACCGAAGACTATATTATGAAAGTGATTGCCACTTATGTTGCCGGCTTGTTCCGCTCTATTCGTTTCGGGGCCGAAGAAGCCCACGGTATGGCCAATGTTATCCAGTTGAATTATCTGACAGAAAAAGGGGCAATCATTGCAGGCAAAAACGGCACTCTGAGCATCGACAGGGCAAAATTCTTCGATGTGGCTGCAGAACTTGCCAAAATAATACTAACCATCGAAGCAGAGGGCGATTTAAAAGGTTCGCAGGATGTTATCGACAAATACGGCAAATTGACTGAACAAACGAAAAAAACGATTGAACAACTGAAACTTATACCCAGAGATATTAACACCACTTATGAAATTAAAGGACTTTAATTTTTTATTCCAACTTTTTTTGTTATAATACATTTGATAATTGGCTTGAAAGTAACGACGATAAAATATAATTGAAGGGAAAGAGTATGTTTGATATTAAAATCAGCAAGAGCAATAGCACAAGGATGAATGGAGTTGACTGGAATAACCTGCGTTTTGGAGTATATTTTTCTGACCACATGTTTGTGTCTGATTATACCGACGGCAGCTGGGGCGGCGACAGAATAGAACCTTACGGGCCAATGCCCGTCGAGCCGTCGATGTGCACCCTGCACTATGGCCAGACTATATTCGAAGGCCTAAAAGCATTTAGGTCTGTTGGCGGAGGCATTAATATTTTCAGGCCGCAGAAAAATGCCCAAAGAATGATACGCTCGGCTGAAAGGCTTGTAATACCGCCTTTCGATACCGACAGGATGATTAATGCAATGGTGGAACTCGTTAAAACAGACAAGAAATGGATGCCCAAAGGGCGCGGCAATTCACTCTATCTGAGGCCGTTCGCGTATGGCAGCGGTAATTTTCTGGGGGTTCAGCCTTCCAGTGAATACAAGTTTATTATTATTACTTCTCCAGTGGGATCATACTACCCCGAAGGCCTGAATCCGGTTAAGATACTCATTTCGAACGATTACGTCAGGGCTGTTCCCGGAGGCACAGGCATGGCTAAAACGGCCGCAAATTACGCTGCTTCGTTGCTGGGCGGCAAGAAAGCAAAAGAAAAAGGATTTGCCCAGGTTCTATGGCTGGACGGCGTTAAGCGTACTTTTCTGGACGAAGTGGGCGCCATGAATATCATGTTCGTTATCGACGACGAATTGATTACTCCATCGCTCGAGCACGGCACTATTCTTGCCGGAGTAACCCGCGAGTCGGTTTTGTTCCTTGGCAGGGAATGGGGCATGAAGGTATCTGAAAGGGATATTTCCGTCGATGAAGTAATTGATGCAAACGAGAAGGGCAAGCTGCAGGAATGCTTCGGCACCGGTACGGCGGCAGTAATATCGCCCGTTGGAATGCTTCAGTACAAAGAGCAGCAGATTATTATCAACAACGGCAAAATTGGCCCAGTTGCCCAAAAATTCTACGACACAATTACAGGTATTCAATATGGCGAAATCGAGGACAAATACGGCTGGAACGTCCATATCGGCGTGGAATTAGATTAAATGAACACACCCCCGAAGTTAGCTTCGGGGTATCGTTGAAAGATATTCTATTAAACGAAGAAAACTTCGGTGAATTAAATACAAAATATGGGATCGATTTATTAAAGCCGCCCGGCATGCAGGATGCCAGGCGGCTTTTTTTTGTATCTCGCTGTTAATTCGTGTTTTTTTTGACGGCACAATATAGGCACACAAGAAACTTAGGGATTGATCCAAAGCCTTATTGCACAGCCCCCCCAAAAAAAATCGTCTGCGCCGGAATATAAGGCCTTGCCACGGTTTTTTGATTATATTAATGATACAGAAAGAATTCGTAAAGAAATGAAATAAATGGCCAAATTATTTATTTTTCATAATTTGTGAAGTTATTATTTCTCATTAAAAATAATTTATCTATATTTGTTTCTTTTGGGGATTGCTTTTGTATTAGCATATAAAGAAACAATAGTTAAATATACCGGAGAAAAAAAATGACGAACCTGAATCTGCAGGGAACTATAACAGCGATAATAACGCCCTTCACACAAAACGGCGAAGTTGATTTCGATATGTTGAAAAAAATTATCCATTTCCAGATTGAGAGTGGAATCGACGGGCTGGTGGTTTGTGGCTCGACAGGTGAAAGCGCCACGCTAACCCTGAAAGATAAGCAGGCAATAATTATTAAATCTGTCGAATATGCTGCCGGCAGAGTGCCGATAATTGCCGGCACAGGCACCAATGAGACAGAGATATCCCTTGCCCTTTCCATATTTGCAAAAGAGCACGGAGCCGATGCCCTGCTTCTTGTAACTCCATATTATAACAAGCCGCCGCAAAACGGCTTGATTGAACATTTCGGGCTTATTGCCAATAATGTCGATCTGCCGATAATCCTGTATAATGTCCCCGGGAGGACTGCTACCAATATTTTGCCCGAAACCCAGCTAAAACTGGCTGAGATGTATCAGAATATTGTAGCCACCAAAGAAGCCAGCGGCAACCTGGAGCAAATGATGGAGATTATAAATAATGCTCCTAAGCACTTCAAGCTTCTTGCCGGCGACGATGCCCTTGCCGTGCCGATAATTTCAATCGGCGGAAGAGGAGTGGTTTCGGTTCTTTCCAATTATGCCCCCGCAATGTTTGGCGAGTGTATCCATGCTGCTATGGAAGGGAATTTCGCGAAAGCAAACGAAATTCATTACAAACTGTTCGAATTAATGAAACTTAACTTCATCGAGCCTAATCCTATACCTGTAAAATATGCAATGCACCTGATGGGATTGGCAAACGAAGTTTACCGGCTGCCGATGATGAAAATGGCAGATACGAATAAGAAAAAAATGAAGGCAGCAATGAAAAAATTAAAATTGATAGATTAATAAAGGTTATTGCAACGGATGGTTTTAAATCATATTTATACACAAAGAGACACTTTCAAACTTGTAGAAAAACTTTCGCACGGGAAATTCAATTCCGAAAAAGCATTACTTAAAGCGCTTGTAAAACATATAGTCGATGACGGCTCATTCGAAATTACCGGGGGCAGGGTGTGGGAATTGAATTCCCAGGAAAAGTCTTATACCCTGCTATACCAATACGGAAACGTTAAAAGGATACCAAAGGACTATTCGATACAGATATCAGAGCAACCTGTTTTTCCGAAGGTAATAAGCGAAAGGACAATACTACAGAGAGAAACGAGTAACCCACTAAGAGAAAAAGGCAGCGAAGTGTATTGTGCTACTGGTGTCGGAGAACTTGTCAGGCTGGAGGACGGTAAGTACCTGAAATCTGCACTCGG
>DAINRZ010000185.1:0-6903 GCA_036741575.1 Kapaibacterium sp. (SeqCode) | reverse complement strand
AATTTTACTTTATCCATTTGTTTGCCTTTTTTTCATTTACAATTATTCAATTACTAAATCTTTTAAATACATCGGATTTGTGACCGGTATAGGGCCTTCGCTCCCATTCGAGGGATTGAAGCGGTACCTGTAGGAAGAATTTACCTTGTAATTCTGGGCCATCCAGTCCCAGCCGCGTTGGTAATATGAACAATCGTCATTGAAGCAAACCATTAAGTATTCGCCACCCCAGTCGGAATCAAAAGGCATAGCTACGACATTCATTTCTTTGCCGCAGTGCTTGCATATTTTCTTTTCCATTGTTTTATTCCCCATGGATTAATTTTTATTCTAAAAAGCGGGGGGCATTAATACAGAATTTAATAGCACTTATAAAAATATTTGCTGCTGAATTCAATATTATTTCTCTCCCGTACTTAAAAATTATTTAATAAACCTCCGGCGCTTTGCTAAAAGCGCCGGAGAGTGGTTTGAATTAAGCTTAGAAAATGTGGTGGATATCCCTTGCCATTGTTTCCCAAGAACCGTCTGCGGGGTTGTATTTGATATTAGCAAATTTTTCCCAATTCGGGTCGATCGAGGGAAGGTCGGCGCGGAAGTAATAGCCCGGCCAACGAGTTTCCTGACGGAAAAGTATAGTGCGGACATGGGCTTCGGCCTGCCACATTCTGTGAACGTTTTCCCAGCATCTCATAAGCTCGTGCAGGTTTTCTGCAGCCAGCATTTCGGAGTCTTCCCTAAGGAAGTCGAGAAGCTGCATTCCTTTTTCGAGCAACGGTTTGTTGGTCATGAACTGAGAGGTTACGCCGCCTGCATATTCGTCCATAATTTTTTGGAGCCTGAACATGAACATTTTTGGTTTAATGTAGTTCGGGTTGATATTCGGGTCGGTTGTTTCCTTGCCGTATTGCTCGAACCTGGCAAGAGGAGCAAGGATTTTGTCTTTCAGTGCATTGATGGCTGCATCGTCGTATTTGAGAGCCGGAGCTTCTTTAACGATATATTCAACAGCAGCTTTGCCTGCAATCCTGCCTTCGGCGTGCGAGCCGGAGGAGAATTTGTGGCTGGAAGCGCCGGAAGCATCACCAACGGCGAACAAGCCTTTAACTGTAGTCATGTTGGCATAGCCCCAGAAATATTCTGCAGGAGCCAGGTCTTTCGGGCCGGAAACCCATGCGCCGGAAGCGCCGGAGTGCGAACCGATGAAATAAGGCTCGGCAGCAGCTATTTCCGAAGGTTGTTCTTCGGGCTGGATATTGCTCGAGGCCCAAAGGATTGCCTGGGAGATAGTCATGTCGAGGAAGTCTTCCCATGCTTCGGCTTCGAGTTCTTTCATTTTCTTCTTGTAGCCCTTTTCGTCTTCTTTGTACTGGTCGGCAATTTTCTGGATAGCTTCTTCGGTCTTCATATAGATGGGCCCTTTGCCTGCCATTACGTCGAGCATACCAAGCCAGTTGCGGAGATTAGCAGGTATGGGTTTTACTTTACCGTAGGGCAGCCATTTTTCGAGTTCGGCTTTGTTTTCAACCATATATTCGCCGCCAACAGCGCTGATTGCCCTGGATTTGAACAGAAGGAACCAAGCGCCAACCGGGCCGTAAGCATCCTTGAAACGTACGGGGATGAAGCGGACTTCCTGGCATGTCATTTCGCAGCCGGCTTTCAATGTGAAGTATGCCGATGAACCGGAGTTCCACGGCGGATACCATGCACGGCCCAAACCTTCGCCGCTGGAGCGTGGCTTGAATACGTGAACTGCACCGCCGGCGCCCAATATGATGGCTTTGGCTTTGAAGATATAGAATTTATTTTCGCGAACGCTGAAACCAACTGCGCCGGAAACTTTGTCGCCGTCCATCAAAGGTTCGACGATGAAAATTCTTTCGTAAATATTATCGATACCGAGAGCGTTTTTGGCTGCTTCGGCAACGACAACTTTATAGGATTCGCCGTTAATCATGAGCTGCCAGCGGCCTTCGTGCACATAATTGCCTTCTTCGTCTTTCCAGATGGGGAGTCCCCATTTTTCGAACAGATGGACCGTGGAATCGACGTGGCGTGCAATATTAGCAACGAGGTCTTCGCGGGTGATGCCCATAAGGTCATTGCGAACATAATCAACATAATCTTTAATAGTGTTTTTGCCGCTTTTCAGATCGACATACTGGTTGATAGCCGAGAGGCCCATTGCAACGGCGCCCGAACGGTCGATAGCTGCTTTGTCAACCATAGTAACTTTAACATTGTTTTTCTTTGCCCAATAGGATGCTTCAACTGCTGCACCGCAACCCGACATACCGCCGCCGAGGATGAGAAGGTCGGTCTGGACTTCTACTGTTTCAAAATTAGCCATTTATATACTCCTGATTATTATTTTAACTTTCTTCAATTAATTAATTATTTAGTAAAGAAATCGGCCTGAATTGATTCAGGTTCGGTGAACAGCAAGGGGCTCGATAGGTCGTCTGTGCCTGTTGCCCAGCCGCCATCGGGAACTGCCGAACCTTCGGGAGTCGTACGAATGGGGAATTTGAAGCGTTTCAGGTTGCCGTTGCGGAACTTGATGGTCCACATGATGGAATCGGAGCTCCTCATTGGTGTAACGGTAGCATTCATAGGAACGAAGTCGGCATAGCCGCGTACTTCAATTGCCTGCTGGGGGCAGATCTTGACGCAATTGTAGCATTCCCAGCACATTTCGGGCTCGTTGTTGTAAGCCTTCATCAAATCCCTGTTGAGCTGCATCAGGTCATTAGGGCAGATATACTGGCAGGCTGTCTTATCGAGAGCTTTGCAGCCGTCGCATTTTTCCTGAATTACATAACTTGGCATATTAATTCTCCTATAAAAAAAATAATTTATTTATTAATAATTAGATTAAAGTTGACTCCTTTTAGCATCAACCGGTTGCAGCCTTGTGCAGCTTGATTTCCACTTTCTCGTCCAAACCGGAATAGTATTCCCTCAATATCTTGAGCACTTCGGGCCTGCTGAATTCTGCGGGCACATCGAGGCCTTCGGAAAGCGATTTGCGCAGCATTGTGCCGGAGAGCAGCAATCTGTCGTCTTTTCCGTGGGGGCATGTCCTCATCGATGCCATACCGTTGCATTTGAAGCACCAGAATGTCCAGTCGATATTCAGAGGCTTGCAGAGCAATGCGCCTTCCCACAGCTGGGTGAATATTTCCTGTGCTTCGAACGGGCCGTAGTAGTTGCCCACGCCGGCGTGGTCGCGGCCGATAATCATGTGGGTGCAGCCGAAGTTTTGGCGGAAGAGTGCGTGCAGCAAGCCTTCGCGCGGGCCGGCGTACCTCATGTCGAGCGGATAACCGCCCTGGATGACAGTGTTTTTAACAAAATAATTCTCGACGAGCGAATCGATACATTTCACCCTTACGTCTGCGGGTATGTCGCCGGGTTTTAGTTTGCCGACAAGCTGGTGAATGTAGAGGCCGTCGGTTACTTCGATAGCGATTTTGGCTAAATACTCGTGCGAGCGGTGCATGGGATTGCGCAGCTGAAGGGCGGCAATCGTTTTCCAGCCTTTTTCGGCGAACATAGCGCGCGATTCGCCGGGCCTCTGGTAAACGCCCTTGAATTCGGTGGGGAACGGGCCTTCGGAGATAAACTTTACCGGGCCGGCAAGGTTTACTTCTTTTTGGTCCATACCCATTTTAACGCCGGGGTGTTCCAGCTCGGTTGTTTTAAATACGTTTTTGCATTCCAATGCTTTGTCGATAGAGTATTTTTCTTCGACTTTCATGGTAGCAATGATTTCTTCGTATTCTTCGGAATACAGAGCGATTTCTTCGCCGATTTTCAGTCCGTCGGCTGTAGCTTTGTCCGTTGATACGGTAACAGGGATGGGCCAGAACAAGCCGTTCTTGCTGGGCATTTTCATATCGGTGCATACGCTTTTCCAGTCTTCATAACCCATGAAGCCGGTAAGAGGTGTGAATCCGCCGATACCCATCATCACGAGGTCGCCCGATTCGCGGCTCGAAATGTTGATACGGGTAAGTGTAGCGGCTTTTTTCTTTTCTTCAGCCAGGGCGTCGCCTTTGAGCAGTAATTCGATAAGCTCGGGGCTACCGTGTGGGCTGATTAGGTTTGTGTTTGCCATAATTTCTCCTTGCCTATTAGCAGGTTAAAAATATATTAATTTTAAATCCAAAACATTCATTTGTTAATGCATTACGATATTATTGATTTCCTTCTTTTATTACAAATATTTACACCCTATTTGTAATCCCGTTGTTGATATAGTTTAAACTAATTATATAATTAATAAAGACTAAATATAATAATATTTAAAACTAATTTATTTTAACTGCGATTTCCAAATAAATTTGCAGTGCAGGTGCGTCGTTTGGAGATTTGTTAATATTGAATAAAATATAGAAATATTGCGGCTGCAGAAGCGGCCGGCGGCCGGACTGTTAAAAAAGATAAATTTACTCCGCATAATGATCAAAAATAATCTCCAATCATATTACAGGATAATTTATTTAAACATAACTAATTAGCCCGTCTATAGGGCTAAACGGGCATAAAACGGCAAGTTAATCATCAAAAACCAAGAGAGTGCTGATATAAAAATAATTACTCAAACCACTTAAATTATGTATTCAATATGTTGGCAGATATTACGAATAATTTTAAAAAATTTTTGAGACCTTTTTGCCTTTCATGTGTCATTATAAAAAAGTTGAAAAACAAATTGGGGAAAAGTTATGATAACGAATATGAATTACCAGGCCATGAGTATCAATCCAATAGGTATGTTTAACTGCTACAAGGTTTGTTCCGGGATTCGGTTCTTTTTCAACGAAAATAGTTATTTTGATTCGTATCGCAGGGATACAGCAATAACCGCCGTAAAGCCGCACGAAGCCGATTGCCCGGCAAATGCAGATAATGAACCGGGTGCTTTTGCCATAACCGACCCGGTGAATGATATTAAAACTATTTGCTTCGAGGGCGGCAGCGCCGGCCCGGGCCTGAAACTGCTGGTTTACAGCAGCCTTGGCAGCAGGCAATATGTAGATTACGAGCTATCGGGGAGCAATGGCGCTTCGGCAATATCTTTCAGCAGCAGCCACCTGCTGCCGGGCATATACTATTATATTGTTACAGCTGATGATAATAAGTGGTCGGGTTCTTTTGTGGTGGCAAGGTGAAAGCAATGTAAACTTTATAAAATTAATTTTTTATGGATTAGCTGATGGTATTATGAAAAATAATTACAAATTCTTAATTGGGTTAATGTTGTTACTCTTAAACGGGATGTTTTTGTTCGCTTGGGATACATTTATCCTGAATATACCTAAAATCGAAAGCAGGTTTTTAGTAACACCTAATGGTTCACATATTATCTGGGCATGGAACCGTTCCAAATCAAATTTAATGATTAATAATATTAAGTATCCTGAGTATGATACAAATATTACATTCCAAGATTTCACTAATCCAATGTGTATATCGGACGATTCGAAACTTTTAGCCATTGAACATGATTCTGCCACTATTAAAGTAATTAATCTCGAAACCAAAGAGATTGTCTATTCTATTTCAAATGATTCATTAGATAATATTAGTTGGACAAATTCATTTTTTGTTAATGATAATAAGGACTTACTTATCTATTCAAGTGCATATAGAACAAGGATTAACATAAATCTTGAAAGCAGAAAAATCTCCATCGATACAACAAGGCAATTTGCCTGCTTTTCGGATAATGCGGAATTTGCTTTATTTATATCAGCACCGGACAGCCTCGAAATTTGGAATTTCAGGGAAAACAAATTTATTAAAAGTATGAAATTAAAAGACCGTCCTCATCAAGAAAATTCATATTCCACATCTAGTTTATATAGCATAAAAATCAGCAATGACGGGAAATACTTTGTGTATTTTGATTCGGCAAAGTCAGTCAGATTATACAATCGGGCGAAAGATTCTTCCTTAATTATCGATGAATTGCCCGGATTCGAGTTAGTATATTTTAAATTTGATAACAAAAACGAATCGTTTGTTTATTTTCCAATCACTAATTATGGAGACAGCATAATCAATTACAAAATTGATAACGGAGCCAAAGTCAAAAGAAGTATAAACTATAGATTTCAACCCTTTGATTATTTCTGGAAAAACTTACCTGAGGATGATTTTAGTATTTCGGGCGACCTCAAGACCATTTCATATTTTGCACATCACGTTGGGACTTCAATGGGTGCGGAAAACATTTCATGGAAAAGTGTCGATATTTTGGATTTCCAATCCAATGCTCTATTAAGGAACCAGCTTGATCATCACACTTCTTTAATAATGTCGTCAGACCTTAATATTTCAAAAAACATGCTGGCAACCTCAGCAGATGAAGTGTATTTATGGAATTCCCAGACAGGCCGACTATTAAAAAAATTAACTTATAAAGGTGAGCTTACATTTTCACCGGATGAAAAATTTCTTTTTATTGTTCAGAACTCTGTTACAATAAAGATTGACCTTAGTGTATATCAAATTGTAGATACCGTTGAAATTGAAGGAGATACTATCCTTTCATTATTTACATTTAAAAACCAAAATACGATTCTATGCCAGACTGACAAGAATTTTTATCTTCTTAAATATCCAGAGCTTACAGTAATAAAAAAATTCCCGCATTATTTTGAACTGGTTAATCCTGATTATACAAATGAAAACTTCATTGCTGTAATGGGGAATAAGATACAATTATATTCTTTTAATACTGGTGAACTAATAAGAGAAAAAGAACTTGACAGTACAATACTCTTAAATAGAAATATCGAAGACGTAACGAATGATATGAGGTATTTGGCTGTCATTGAGAAAACTGATAATCAAGAATACAAGTATCATAATTCATTCTATGGATTTATT
>DAINRZ010000184.1:0-6932 GCA_036741575.1 Kapaibacterium sp. (SeqCode) | reverse complement strand
TATGGGGAAACCATGATAAATTCAAAAGGAAGTTCGACGGTTTGGATAATGAAATGAGTATATTAGAGCAGCTTCATTACCACAGCAAATCGGACAGCAAATATATCAGCGAGCTTAAGAAGGCACTCGTTGAACGCGGTATCGCACCCGATGAAAGGCAAAAGTTTACAATTAAAATCAAAGATTCGTTCAAAGAAACAGACTTATGGAAACATGGTTTGGTATTTACTAACGATAGAATGGAAAATGACTTTAGCGGCAATGTAAGCTTCGATCACATGAGCATAAAAAGGGATTTCACAAAAGAATATTATACTTACAAAACAGAAGAACGGGATTTGATGGATGCCCGGCTGCAGTTATCGCAGGAACAATCGGGAAAATTCTCATTTCATAAGCCTTTTGACAGAATATTCGATTACAACTTACTCTATTTTGCATTGTCCTGTGTTGAATTCTATAAATTCAACAATTTGAAGATATATTTTCCCGTATTGAATAGTGCAAAAGAATTTTTAACAGATAGCAGATACTTAGGTTATATCAATGTAACAGTTAAAGGCGTATCTTCTGTATCAGAATTGCCACGAAAGATTCAATTGAAATTTGCTATTGAAATATTCAGGGAACTCGAAGCAGAGATAAAATCGAAATCAAATAAGTTTATAGGAACAAAAGATTTTACGCCAAGTGTTATAAGCAATGTATTTATTGATAAAGATTTATATTTCGACAAAGGAAAATTCAATAAAGAGCTTTTATCTACTAATTATTTTTCATGGTATTCTTATGACCAGTTAATCGGTACAAGCGAGGAAATTAATTTTCTTAAATTTTTTAATGAAAAGGCCTTAAACATATTAGAAGAAAAATTTACAGACATATATTTGATTAGAAACGAAAGATTTGTTACCATTTATAATTATAGCGACGGCTCAGGATTCGAGCCGGATTTCCTGCTGTTCGCCAGAGAAAAAAATACTGAAAGGCGTTTAATGTTCCAGGTATTTATCGAGCCAAAAGGAGGGCATATCGAAGATAAAGACAGATGGAAAGAGAATTTCTTGAGAGAATTGGAAGAGCTGAGAGAAATAGACCCAAAGAGTTTCAGGGCTAGCGATAATTTTGATTTCGACGATCTGTTAAATACTAATCCAAACTATAAAATATGGGGCTTACCGTTTTATTCCTCATATAAAGAACCTGATTTTATAGATCAATTAAAAAAACTAAACGAATATTAGAAGTTTTTTAGAAAAATTTCCCGATTACGGTTTTTGACCCCCATTTTTCACTTCGATATTCAATATTCCTTGTTCGATGTTCGATATTTCTTCCTCCCCCATTCTTCACTTCGATATTAGCTTCGCTGGTCTCCGCTACGCTTCGGCGCGATATTTATCATTTCTTCGTCCATTTTCAAAGGTAATATCATCCCCCTGGCCCCCTTCATAAGTAATGGCACGAAGATAGCGCTATAATAAAAATATTACTATATTTGTATAAATTTATTTATACAAAAAGGGAATGTTATGAAAGAGAATTACTCGTTGTACTTAACAAGCGAATTAACCAAGCTACTGCATCAGGATTTATCCGGTGTTTTCTATGAATTGTTCCCATTTGAAGAAGTTGACAGAGTAAAGCCTAAAAAAAGCAGGGACCGTCTTTACAGTACATCCAACACTCTTTTAACAATGATTTTGACAATGATAAACGAAGATAAAAGCCTGCAAAATTCAGTAAACATATATTCATTTATCCACAACAAAAGTATGCAAAGAATAGAGTCCCTGGAACAAGAGATCCAGGCAATGAGTGCAGATACAAGCATAAAGCGAAAACCCGGCCGCCCAAAGAAAACGGCAGGAAGAATAGCCAAAAGCAAACGCCAGCCAATATCGAGGGACACATCGGGATATTCACAAGCAAGGCAACGTCTTCCGACCAATACGATAGAATTGGTTTACGAAGCATCAAAAGCCTTATCGGGATTAAAGTATCCTGGCACATGGCATGGATACCGTGTATTCATAGCAGATGGAACCTATCTCCAATTGCAGGACACCGAACCGATAAAAGAGAAGTTTCATTGTCCCGACTCGATGTCGTACCCACGCGGATTGTTGGAATCGATAATTGAGCAAGGCAGCGGTATAGTGTACGATTATGTACTGGGTTCGGACAGTAAAAGCGAACTGGAATTAATAGCGCCTATGATTAGCCACTTACCTAACGGCAGCTTGTTAATGGCAGATGATTTGTATAACTGTTTTGCAATATTTTCGTTGCTAAAAAAGCAGGGAGTAGAGGTAATAGCGCCGGCAAAAAGGAAGAGAAACTACAATATAATCAAAGCAATAGCTCCAGGCGATGACATTATTGAAATTAAAAAGAGCAATGAGCCGAAGTGGCTGAATGGTATCGATGTTAATGATAAGGTGTTATTGATGCGTCGAATAGAATATCCAAACCCGGCAAAAGAAAGTGAGATGTCAGTATTGTACACTTCCATTTTAAACGAGAAAATCAGCAAGGATGAAATAATATTAAAATACGAAAGCAGGTGGGATATTGAAATAAGTATTAGGGAACTCAAGACATTAATGGACATAAACGTAGTAAGGTCTAAATCTCCAGATATGGTTTATAAGGAGGTGACGACTGCGTTAATTGCTTATAATTACTTACGTAAGATTATAGTAAAAACCACTGAAGAAAGTGGTTTTTCCCCCGAAGGGGATATCATTCAAAAATACTATGAGATTAATAATCCTATACTTTTGGATAAACTTGGAAGGAAGTACTATAAATGGTCACCTGGACGTTTTGGCTATTCTAAAGATGGAAATACTAAAGCATAAGATACCGATACGAAAAGGAAGGCATTACCCACGGAAATCAAAGAATGGCAAGTATCAAAAATATAAATAATAGCTTAACTTCGTGCCATTACCTTCATTAGGGGGACACTAACGGTTTCATCCCCACTTAATCCCCTTCAAAAAGCGGGACATAGGCAGTTTTCATTCCCCTTGGCCCTTCCGAAGGGCGACTAATGCTCGCTATTAGTATATATTCGCAGTATAATCCAAAAATTTAATGTGTGGGTTTTTTTTGTTAACTTGCAATATCGTTTTGTGCAAATTGAATCAATTATGAATGAGAAATTAAAGACTACGATAAAATCTGTTATTGCTGTGGCCCTGATAATTGTTTCGGGCTACTTTTCAATTAAAGATACAGACCCCGACGACCTTATGAAGGCGCTTTCGGGTGCAAACTATTTCTGGGTGCTTATATGCGTGCCTATAATCCTACTCTCGCACTATCTGAGGGCTGTCCGCTGGCAGATTATGATGAAGCCGATAATTAAGGTGAAATCCATATATAATCTGTTCAAAGCGGTAATGATAGGCTATGCCGCAAATGCCGTCACGCCCCGCGGCGGCGAGCTATTGCGACCCTACGTTTATGCGCGCAAAGAGGGTGTATCGTTTTCGAGTACGTTTGCTACCATAATCGTAGAAAGGTTCCTCGACTTACTTACTCTGCTGGTTCTGTTCGTAGCAGCTTTGTTTGTTTTCAAAGATAAAATTCTCCAGGCTCTCGATGTAGTGTTCGACAAGCTAAACGTCAATATCGAGCCGCAAAATTTCCTGTTTGCGCTGCTGATTGTCGTCACTGTTATGATCATAAGCTTCTTCCCGCCGGTAATAAGGTTTTTCCTTCGGGTATTCATTAAAAGCTTTTCCGTAAAGATTTACGAAAAGGTCCTTTCCATCTTCGAAAAATTCAGGAAGGGCTTTGCTATTATCAAGGAGCCGAAGGAGTATTTCAGGATTGCAATGTATTCCCTGCTTATCTGGTTCTGCTACGGTATTCCCAATTACCTGATTTTCTTTGCCTTTGGGTTCGACCTGGGGGCCGACGATGCTTTCTTCCTGCTGATTATCAACGGCGTAGCGGTCACTCTGGCGCCTACACCCGGTTCCATCGGGGTATTCCATGTGGCAATAAGGCTGGCGCTGGTCATTATCTATGGGCTCTCGGAGCAGGACGCTGTGGCATACGCAATCGTTAACCACGGCATCAGTTATATCATCAGCACTGTCGTCGGCGGTTATTATTATATCAGGCACAAGCCCGAAAAGCCGGTCAGCGAAGCCATAAAAGAGGAAAACATCTGATTTGAAGCCTCGTCTGACCTTAAAGGGACGGCGCGCCGTGCCCTTACAAACGGAGAATATCGAACAAGGCGCCGAAGCGAAGCGGAGGCCAGCGAAGCTAATAATGAACATCGAAGGAAAGAATAAGATGGATTCCCTCCAAAATTTGAGCGTGGATTTTCTCCCCCTGCCCCTTCGAAGTGGGACGAATGCCGCATTCGCGGGAAAGACAGGTGTTTGGGGTAATCTAAGCTTTGGAGTATGGTACTGAATTTAATTCTTTTATAAATAAAAAAAAACGGCGGTAACTATTTTATTTTGCCGAAATTAATTTGAATACAGCAGTATTGCCCGGAATACTTAACCTGATAAAATACGCTCCCCGCAGCTCCGAAAACTCGCCGGCATAAACGGTATTTTCTCCCGGCACGAGGCTGCATTCGGTGCTGTAAATGGCGCAACCGGCAATATCATATATTTCAAATTTTGTATTGAAAATGCCTTCGGAATTAAGGATTACCTGCAAACTGCCATTCGTTATATCATGGCTGATCAATTCAATCCTGCTGTTGCCTGTCGAAGGAAAACCGGTTTCACTAATTCCGGTTTTCAGGTATTTAACTATTTCGCTTACTTTTGCCTTGTATAGCGGTTTTCCCGTAATGCCTGCATAAGCAACGGAATCATATATTGCAATGCAATTTACTTTTACGTCTTTAAGCGAAGTCCGGCTCCAGGTTTCGCCAAGGTTTGTGCTTGCGAACACACCGTTGTTTATTGTCCCTGCAAGTATAATATTTCCGGCAATTGCAATTGATGTCACCCATTCGTAACTCAAGGCTGTCTTTTGCCATGAGGCCCCGGCGTTAAGCTTTCTGTAAAGCCCGAGCATAGTACCTGCAAAGATGGTATTATTGCGCGTGGCTAAGCAGAGAGGGCTTAGATTATCAATTTTTTCAAGTGACCAGTTGCTTTCCTCAATATTTTTCGAAAAAACTCCGGCAGAACAAGCAGCGAATATCATGGTGCTGTTTTTTGCCAAAGATGATATTCTGGTCAGCAGTAAATTTTCCAATTCCCAGTCTTTGCCGTTATTGGCGCTGACGTAAAGAGTGCTGTCTACTGCCGCATAAATAACCTGCCCGTTATTCAATAAACTATATACTGGCAAACCGGCGAATATGCCGTTTTGCCATGTTGTGCCGTTGTCCCTGCTGATAGAAAGCCCATCGAAAGTAGTACCGGCAAAAACGTCGGCTCCTTTTGCCAGGATGGCTGAGATCGGTTTATCATTGAGAGAGGTGTTTATCCAGTTGTTTCCGCCGTCGGCGCTATAGAACAGCCCCAGTCCGCTAGTCCCTGCAAAAATCAGAGAATCCGTTACCGAAATGCTCAGCAGGTTGCCGCCGTAGGGCCCGTTGCACTGCTGCCACTGCGAAAACGCAGTATTCATTGATACGATTAAAAATATGGCTGTTATATTTATAAAATTGTATTTTTTTTTCATTTAGTATTTCGATTAATTTATAACATCTTCTTCTTTGCCGAACCAAACGCAGGCGTATCCATTGTAAATACCTATACCTACCGCATTCCATGCGGTATTTTTCCAAATTTCTCCGTTGATAATCACATTATTATGGCCGATGCTTCCCTGCCATAAACTCAGGGCTTTTTCAGGCTCCATAATGAAACCGGAAGTGCCTGCCGAAATTTCGTAACCGTTACCTTTGTAAGCGGTCAGTTCGGACGGTTTATTCCACATCAGTTCAGCATATTTGTGGTCGGGCGTATAGCAAACAGGAGTCCACCTGCCGGCATCGGACCAACTGTGCAGATTGCACTCGCCACCCGGCGTGAAGTTGTATTCAAGGTCGATTACATGCACTTTAGCCACATAAGATAGAGATTTGGAGAGAGGTATGGAGGGCAGTCCCTTTTGCTTTCTGTATGCCATTATCAGTTTGTAAAGTTTTTCTTCATCGCTCGTCAGCTCTGTATCTTCGGGATCTTGGGCGAGCATTTTGGCTAAGTTGCCGCCGTTGCCATTGTCAAATTTTCCTGTTTCAGCCGGCTGTTTTGTTTTGCGGCCTGTTACAGGCTTCTGTTTGCCGCATTTAGGCTTCTCTTTTATTGGTTTTTCCGGCTCATCACCTGTTTTAGGCGGAATGGGTTCAGGTTCTATTTTTACAGGTACAGAACCGCCCGGGCTTTTTCCTTCGATGCCGGCAATTACCCCGTCGATTGCTTTATTGCTCCCTTCGCCGTTTTTAAGCTTTCCGTAAACGTTGTAAATGGATTTTGCCGATTTCAGGTATTTCAGCGCTTTGGCATTGTCGTTATTATCGATATAGTAATACCCTAAGTATTCTTCTGCAACGGCAGTCCAGTAGAAGTCCGAATACTTTTTGACGATAGAATACCCTTTTAGCAGGTATTTCTCCGCCAAATCCATATTGCCCGATTCCCTGTAGGTATTGCCGAGCTTCAGGTAGCGCCTGCCCAGTTCATGCTCGCCGGTTTTTGAAATAGCGGGGGAGAGCAGCGCTGAAACGAGAAATAACGATATTAAAGCCCAAGATTTCAAGAAAATCCTTTTTAATGTACAAAAATCCTTTTGCTTTATAATCCTGCAAATATAATCGATTAGGCTGATAAACAGAAATTATTTTGTCCGGGATTTTGGGGAATTTTTTGGAACCATAATCAGTGAGAAAAAAAATATAATACTTAATCTAACACTATAAATAATAAGCTTACAAC
>DAINRZ010000183.1:0-6951 GCA_036741575.1 Kapaibacterium sp. (SeqCode) | reverse complement strand
CCAAATAATATGGAAGTGGTTTTTTTGAGTGGTAGACAAACCAGTGACATTTTTTATTTATATTAAGAGCCAAAATGTGAGATTTTGTAAACGAAGTCAGTAATGTTGCGGTGGTGTAAGAATTTTTTAAATTATTTTGATTATCAAATGCAAGATCAAATAAGTGAAGATTATGAACAAACAATTTTAATTAACTAAATTGTTAAAAGAAATAGAATAATAGTAGGAACTATTATTTTAACTATTGTTATTTTAATCCATATATTTAGAATCGGAAGTTATCTTAGTGGAGAATTATATATTTTATATTATAGTTATGCTTCAGATTTAATAATTCCATTTGGATACTATTTTTTGCTATGTATGTTAGATAAAATGATTTTCATTGAAAAATGGTATTCAAAATTTATTATTATTTTGGGATTAACTACTTTTGCTGAAATTTTAAAATATTTTGGGATTTACTCACTTGGTTCTACTTTTGATTATTATGATATTTTAATGTATGTGACAGGTACTGGTTTAGCCGTAATATTTGAAAGGTTTATTTTAAAGCGAATTTTCAAGTATTGGGATTTTAAGTAAAAGACATAAGTAAATGTGTTGTTTTTTTAATAACATTATTAAATATTTTTAAAGCCCTTCCACCCCGAAGGTCTTTTCTTAGTTCTTCAAGGTTATCATTATGCTGGAGCTGGTTCAGAAGCACGGCCATACATATCAGTATTCCAATTCGATATAATTCTGAATACTTAAAAGCATTTTCACTTAATTCGTCTAAAATATATTTGGGTATTATGAATTTGCGGGAAATTAGTTTGAAAGTTATATTGAATCTGATATTTACTTTTTTATTATCGGTCCATGCTATGCCTCAGGCGCCAAAGAGCCAGGAGAACGAAAATCCTTTCCGGTCTGTCAACATTATATTCAGCGGATATTTACAAAATATTGAACAGAAAAAAGGCTCAGGGTGGAAGCCATACCTGCGCTGGAAGGCATTCTGGCAGGACAGGATAAAAAACGATGGCGATTTCCCGGGTATCATAGACTTGTATAATGATTTACAGAACGGGAAAGCAACTGGCGACAAAACTCAACTTGGCTCCGAATGGAAGGAACTAGGGCCCCAAAATGTGCCCCTTAACCTGCTCAATTATCAGTCGTCCGGTATCGGGCGTATGAATTGCATCAGGGTTCATCCTTATACAAAAAATATACTTTATGCAGGTTCGGCTTCGGGCGGCCTGTGGAAATCTACAGACGGAGGCGAAAGCTGGGCCGTAAAATCCGGCACCCAGTTTATGTCGCTCGGTATTACAGATATTGCCATTTCGCCGTCAAATCCCAATACCATATATGCAGCCACAGGAGACGCTAACGGGCTGCACATGACGCGGGGCTACAGCATCGGGATTATTAAATCGACCGACGGAGGAGAAAACTGGATGCTTGCAGGAGAAAGCTCCGAGCTTAGCGAAAGGTTGATAACAGGGCGCTTATTAGTCCATCCGGAAAACGAAAATATTGTTGTGGCTGCTTCCTACAAAGGTATATTAAAAACAACGGACGGCGGCAAAAACTGGAAAGTTAAAAAACAGGGATTCTTTTTCAGGGATATGGAATATAAACCCGGAGATTTCAATGTTTTGTATGTGTCAACATTCAACATGGACGGCAATACATATATTTTCAAATCCGAAGATATGGGTGAAACCTGGATTTTATCGCAATCATTCAATAATGTCAACAGGATAGCCCTTGCTGTCGGCAAAGCAAAACCTTCAAGGGTGTATGCATTATGCTCGCGCTCGGGCGACAGCGGTTTTGGCGGCTTCTACGTATCCGATAACGAAGGCAGCCAGTGGACAAAGAAATCAGGAGATCCTAATATACTTGGAATAGATGCAGAGGGCAAGGAGCCTGGCGGCCAGGGGTACTACGACCTGGCGATTGCTGTTTCGCCCGAAAATTCCGATGTAATAATTGCAGCCGGTATCCACTTGTGGCAATCCACCAACGGCGGCAGGAACTGGAGTATAATGAACCACTGGGCAGGTGCAGGCAATATTCCATATATGCACGCCGACCAGCACGACGTGGTATTCGGCAACGACCTTACAATATATTCCGCCAATGACGGCGGTATATATATATCGGCCGACACAGGCAAAACATGGGAAGATATTAGCAACGGTATTGCCGTAATGCAGGTTTACCGTATTGGTGGCTTTGCCGGGGATAACTATCCTGTGTTTTGCGGAGTACAGGATAACGGGACAAATTATTTCGACGGAAAAAACTGGTTCCACCCTCTTGGCGCCGACGGTACTGAATGTATGGTCGATTTTAGTGACAGGTCGAAGGTATTTACCTCAATTTTTAACGGTGATTTATATTTTTCGCAGGACAGCGGCAAAAGCTTCACTAAAATGGTATCTGGCAGCCAGTTCGGCGAAAACGGCGCATGGATTACCCCTTTTGTTATGAATCCCCGGAATTCTTCTTCTATTTTTGCAGGTTATAATAATGTGTGGAAAAGCTACAACAGCGGCAAGGATTGGGAAAGGCAATCCAGTTTCGGCATCGACGGGCAAATAGGAACACTGGCGATTGCACCTTCCGATACGAATAAAATCTATGCTGCTTTCGGTGGTCAATTATTCGAGACAGAAACAAATAATTCCGGATGGAAAATTTCGGGCATTTACCCCGAAGCAATAACATATATTGCCGTTGACGCATACGATCCCGGCCATTATTACATAAGCTTTTCGGGATACAATAAAGATTACAAAGTAATAGAGGTTATTCACGGCACATCTGTTAATATTTCTGGTGGCCTGCCAAACGTACCCGTGAATTGCATTGTATACCAGAATGGCAGTCCGCACAGGGTTTTTGCAGGCACCGATATTGGGGTATATTACAGAGATGCTGTTTCAGACGGCTGGCAAAAACTTGAAGGCGGCCTACCTCCTGTCGTTGTAAACGAACTTGAAATCAATTATAAAACAGGAAAACTCTTTGCCGGTACTTTCGGAAGGGGATTATGGGAATACCAGCTGCCTAAATGTAATATGGAAAAACCCGAAATGAACATAAATGAAGACATGATTCTTTGCTTAGGTGAAACAAGAATACTAAAATCCAAAGGGGATTATGATAATATTATCTGGCAGGATGGCTCCAATGCAAAGGAATTTATTGTTCGGGACAGCGGATTTTATTATATAACTGTTGGCGACGGCAATGGATGCTACAATTCATCAAATATAATCAAAGTTTCAATCGAAGTTGATCCATCGGCTAAAATTCAGTATTGGTATGATAAACCTTTATGCGAAGGTGATTCTGTTAAGCTCGCAATTGACGAAGGCTTTGCCGGATATAAATGGTCTAACGGAGAAAATGGCCGAGAAATTTATGCAATACACGACGGAAACTATTTTGCGACATTGAATACGGGCAACGGCTGCTACTATCAATCGGATACTATAGAACTAAAATTCTTGCCTGCCCCTGCAAAGCCAGAAATCGTGAGATATAGCAACACACTTGTTTCCACATCTGCCGAAAGCTATGCCTGGTACCTCGATGGCAGCCTGATAGAAGGAGCATTGGGACAGGAGCTGAAAGTTACAAAAACAGGCAGGTATAATGTACAGGTTTTCAACAGCGATTCTTGTAGTGCCATTTCCGACGATTTCATTGTAACGACAGGCGTGCAATGGAATAAAAATGTTACGCATGATTTCGAAGATTTGCTGAAGCATCCTGCTGACTATGGTATTGATAGGATTTTGGTTTCAGACTGCATAGGCAGAGTAGTCATTGATACAACTGCTAATTACGGCATCAGGATTGATAACGGAGTTTTGACCAGCGGGGTTTACTATGTCCGGCTGTTTGGTAAAAGCAATGTATATACAGTAAAAATTGTCGTTTATTGATAATGAAAAACTTGCTTTTCATATTGTTATTTTCTTTTGCGGGCATTACGCGCCTCGTATGCGGGCCACCCAGAGCCGAAGACTTTTACCTGCAGGGGTATTATATGCTTCGGGACGGAAAATATAGCCAGGCTGTGGAAGAATTTAAAAAAGCACAGGAAATTAATCCCAATTATGCCAAAGCATATTACTATTGCGGAATAGCTTACAAAGACCTGAAAGAATTCGATTCGTGCCTGGCCGAATTTGAGAAAGCATTGCTGAATAAGCCTGATTATGCCGATGTTTATTATAAAATGGGATTATTATACTACGACCTGGGCAATATCGGCAAAGCGCTCGAAAACATAGGGCTTGCAATAAAAAACAATCCTTATAATGATGAAGCTTTCAACAGCAGGGGCGAAATCTGGTACGCACAAAAGGATTTCGGGCGCGCACTCTCCGATTTCAACAGCGCCGTCGATATCAAGCCTGCCAATGCGGAATACCTGAAAAACACAGCAAAAGTATTCCTCGAACTGGAAATGTACCAATTGGCCATATCCGATTTAACACGTGCCGCAACAATAGACAGCTCCGACGCTGAGGTTTTTTCTTACAGGAGCCGGGCATACACAGAGACAGGCAACATAGATGCTGCCCTGGCCGATATTAACAAGTCATTACTGCTCAACCCCTTATCTGCAGACGCACTCAGCAGCAGGGCAATGCTGCTCGGCAAAACTGGCAGGGACAGCCTGGCAATCGTAGATTTCGAGAAAAGCATCAGCCTTCAGTCTGATAATTCGCAGGCTTTCTGCTACAGGGGCAGGGCAAATTGCGATGCCGGCAAGTACGACTTAGCTTTACGCGACCTCGACCATGCAATTGATCTGGATGAAAAAAATGCCGAAGCATTTTTTCACAGAGGTATCGTTTACCGCAAACTGAAGAATTTACCGATGGCAATCCATAGTTTTTCGCGGGCGATCGAGATCAATCCTGCGTTCGGCAGGGCTTATATAGAACGGGGCCTGGCAGGCGAGGAATACGGAGACGACGCATTGGCATTCAGGGATATGCAAAAAGCCCTGCAATTTACACCCAATTCGCACGAGGCATACGCTTGCCTTGGAAACCTCTACCTGAAAGTTGAAGACTATGATTCCTCTATATACTATTATAATATTGCTATTTCAATCAACAGGTCGGTACCTGGCTATTTTCATAAACGCGGCTGCGCCCTGGCCGAATCGGGCAGGCTCAGTTATTCTCTTACCGACTTCAACAGGGCAATAGAGCTCGACAAAACAAATTCTGAGTATTATCTGGATAAAAGCTTAGTACTTGCTGATCTTGGCGCTCTGGAAAAAGCCCTTAAAGAAATTAATAAAGCCCTTGAACTAAATCCCGGTTTGCTGACTGCCTATATCAACAGGGCTATGCTGCACGGCGACCTGGGAAAAATCCAATATGCACTCGACGATTACCACAGATTTATAGAACTGGCAAGGGAAATACCCGAGTATTCCAAGTTCATCCCCGAAGCTGAGCAAGAAATAGAGCTAATCCGCAAAAGGGAATTATCTAAGAAAAATTGAATTTAGCTTTGTAAGGCTGGCAACGGATTTTTCCAATTCGAATATTTCTTCTGTATTTAGATATAGCTCCTCAATAGATACTATCCCGCTCCTGCCAACTTTACATGGCAGGCTGACAACTAAACCGTCTATGCCATATTCTCCGTTTATCCAGGCTGCAACGGGCAGGGTGGCATTTTCATCTTTAATAACTGCGCTGATAATCCGAGTTACCGCCCCGGCAATACTGAATGTTGTATTACCCTTACCATTTAGTATCTCGAATGCGGATTTGTTGATACTTTCGAGAACTTTCTTACCGTCAAAGTCCGTGATTCCCTCTTTTTCCAGAAATTCAGCAAAAGCAATCCCTTTTATCCGGCAATTGCTCCATGGCACGAAATTGCCTACGACATGTTCGCCCAGTACATAAGCTTTTATGTCTTTATAATCAGTGCCGTACTTCGATGAAAGGTAGTAAACCAACCTTGAAGTATCGTTAAGTGTTCCCGTGCCGATTACTCTCCGGGATTCAAAACCGCTCGACCTGATGAAAGCATTAGTCATGGTTTCAACAGGATTTGTAAGTATTACAACTATCGAATCGGGGGAATACTTGCGTATATGTACCGCAAGTTCATCGATCAAATCTTTATTGGCAAGAGCCAGCTTGACTTTTGTATCTATCCCCCCTTTCATGGGTATGCCCGAAGTAATTACCACGACATCGCTGCCGGCAAGCAATTCGTAGCTGCCGTGGCTGACAGTTAAATAGCTCTCGCTCAGGAGCGGGGCAGCATGGTTCATGTCAATTACTTCATATTTGGCAGCAACTGCGTTCCTGTCGATAACGGATATCTCGCCGATTCCTTTGCAGAAGGGCAGGAAGCTCAGCACCGCCTTGCCTACATTCCCCAATCCTATCAATGATACTTTCATAGCTTATACTTCCTCTATTACTGAATCGAATACTTCGATAGTCCTGTCCAGATCAGCCTTCGAATGAGCAGTAGAAACGAACATTGCCTCGAATTGAGCCGGTGCCGGATATATACCTTTTTCGAGCATACCATGGAAATACTTAGCATATTTTGAAGTGTCCGATTTCACTGCACTTTTATAATCATTGACTTCTTCATGTGTAAAGAACAGGCAGGACATTGAGCCTATCCGGTTCAAAGCATAGTTCAGGTTTTTCGAACCAAGCGCTTCACGGATGCCATTCTCAAGATAAGCTGATTTTTCTTCGAGTACGGCATAAAGACCGGGATTATCCTTTATATATTCCAATGAAGCTATTCCGGCAGACATAGCCAGGGGATTGCCGCTGAGCGTGCCGGCCTGGTAAACAGGCCCCTGGGGCGAGATACAATCCATAATGTCGGCCCTGCCGCCAAAAGCGCGATCGCTGCGCGGCACCAAGCTGCTGGTTCGCG
>DAINRZ010000182.1:0-6991 GCA_036741575.1 Kapaibacterium sp. (SeqCode) | reverse complement strand
TAACGAATAACAAATAATAAAATTGTAACATTTTATATAATGCAAATATAATGATAAAAATTTGCAAAACCAAAAAAAATGAATATATATTTGATATTTGTAACGAATATGTTGGGAATTAATTTCCACACGGCTAAAGCCGTGTGTTGCTGCAATGTTATAGCAACCGGCGGATTAAACCCCCGGCTGAGTGTTTCATCCCCTTTCCCCACCCCGGGAAGCACAACGTGCGTCTCTAAAAGTGCCAATTATAATGTATGTTTTATATATCGAATAACAATATAAAATACATTCGGAAAATTAGCTGATGACGCCGGACAAGCAGTTCTACGCATAACATATTGATAAAACATATATATACATCCGGGAAACGTAATTTGAAACAGGCTAATCATATATTTGATCAATTAAAAATTTCTTTAATGAAAGAATATGATATTTACCGGGATAATGATTATAGAGCGAATTCTTTTGGTATTTTTTACAATTTTCGAGATACAATATCGAATAATAATTAATATAAGTGTATATCACATGAAACGGCATTATAAATTAAGAAAGTTAATATGACGAAAAATTTGTTTACTCTTTTGTTATTGCTCGTAAATACAATTACTTACGCGGGCGGCAAGGATAATTTCGACTACAGCCTGATACAGGAAGAGTTGCCCGGCGATTTCCCGGAAATCACAATCAATACCATAGGCAGCCCTGCACCAGGATATATATTCATGGAAAACCTCGGGGCCGGGAACCTTGTCCCCACCTACATCATGGTGCTCGACGGCCAGGGCAGGCCTGTCTATTACTATAAGCCATTCCTGGCCGGTATCGACTTCAAGATGCAGCCCAACGGGTTGTTCTCGTATTGCATACCGGTGAAAATTGGAGACGAAGTGCCGATTGGGCCTTTAAAAGCGCAGAATGTAATGGTAAAGCACTTAGTACTCGATACGGCCTACAAGCAGATAGACGAAGTGCAGATGAAGAACGGCTACATGGCCGATTTCCACGAGTTTGTCATGCTTCCCAACGGTAATTTCCTGATGAATGCCTATGAATATATAGATATGGACATGAGCAGAATAGTCCCCGGCGGCGACCCCAACGCTATTGTAGTTGGCACGGTCATTCAGGAACTCGACAAAGAGAAGAACTGCGTGTTCCAATGGCGCAGCCTGGACTGCTTGCCGGTTACCGAATCGCAGGACAACCTGCAAAACAGCGTAATAGTGCATGTGCATGGCAATTCCATTTTCCCCGATAACGACGGTAATATTATCGTGTCACTTCCTTCGGCTTTCGAACTCATTAAAATTAATATGATTACAGGCGAAACCATCTGGAGGTTCGGCGGCCCTGAAAGCGACTTCGAGATAAGCGGAGAACACGATGAGAACAAGCCGGGATATTTTTCGATGCAGCACGACGCCAAGCGGCTGCCCAACGGGAACATACTGCTTTATGACAATGGCCCCGCAAAAGACCCGACATATTCGAGGGCTGTGGAATACTCTCTCGACGAAACCGCCAAAAAGGCGCAGATGGTATGGGAATACAGGCACACACCCGATATTTCCGCATTTGCCATGGGATCCGTCCAAAGGCTGGCAAACGGCAATACACTGATTAACTGGGGGCTGATAACAGGCGATGAATATAAGACCCTGACAGAAGTGACTCCCGAAGGCAAAACCGAATTCGAACTGACATTACCCGAGAAAATGTACAGCTACAGAGCTTTTAAGTACGAACTGCCGGCCTGCCGGCCAGTTGCCGACGTGACCCTGACAGGCCTGGATCGGGGCACTCCATATACATTCGACGAAGGAGCGGAGAAAACCGGTGTAACCCTTATGTTCACAAATTATGAGCTTTCAGGTAATATGGCCGTAAACGTAAAAAAAATCGGCTGCTCGCCTTCCAATCCTGAATTTAAGGGAGAACCTCCGGTGCTGCTGCCCGGCAGGTATGAATTCTCTGCTTCAGATATGGGTTCATTTACCGGCACAATTTCATTCGATTTAAACGAATTGCCCAGGCATTACGATGCAACAGCCTTGAAGGTATTTTACAGGATGGCGCCGGGGGCAGGCCCTTACGCCGAGCTGAATACAACTGCCGGCACCGAAAGTAATTCGTTACGCTGTGCAATCGAAAGTACAGGGGAATTTGTTATTGGTTTCCACAGGCCGGCTGCTTACTTACCGCCGCCGTTTCCGGTATCGCCTGCCAATGAAGCCTGGTTCCAGAACGGAAAATCGCCTGCATTAGTTTGGTCGCCTGCCGGCAGGTACGAAAATTTTCAGGTGCAGGTATCCGATAGCCCTGTATTTTCCGACATACTCAAGGACTCGGCGAATTTAGCCGTAACTAAATGGCAAACAACAAATTACGAACATAATAAAACTTACTATTGGCGTGCCAGGACATTTTACAGGGATTTGGTAAGCGACTGGTCGGAAACAAAGCAATTCAGCTTCCGTGAGAAATTCATCGAAATCGGATATCCGAAAGGTGGCGAAATCCTCGGCAAGGATACTAATGGCTATGTCTTGAGGTGGCAGACTAATGTACCGGATTCTTTTTCGGTTAGCCTGCTGAAAAACGGCTCAGCCGAAGCCATTATTGCCGATACACTTAAAACTTTGACCAATGCTGCTTTTTGGCGGATACCCGAAGAAGTGCCTGAAGGTACGGATTATAAGATTAGAGTGCAAAGCCTGAAAGATAATAAAACCATGGCAGAAAGCGCCGGATATTTTGAAATACGCGACCGTATAACAGATATTGCAGACGAGGCCGCAAACAGCGTTTCGGTTACAATTGAAGTAATGCCTAATCCATCGGCAGAAATAACGGCTATCAGATTAAATGTTGCCAAAAGCTGCTATGTAAGCCTCAAACTATATAGCGCCGAGGGTGCCCAAGCGGCCGACTTATTGAATACCGAAATTCCCGGCGGCAGCTACAGCCTGCATTATAACACAGGTTCGCTGGCAGCAGGCGTTTATTATTTAAAAATGTATAACGGCAGAGAGACTGTAACTACCAAGCTTATTATTGCTAAATAGGAATGAGTATTATTGTGGTTCGCATGAATCTCTACCGGTTGCCAAAAGAATAGCCGGCAACAGGCAATAGATTCATCGAGCAGAAATACTTCATTAAGAACCAGTTTTGAATATAACCTTCTACGTCCAAATTTGGCATATTGTTAGAAAGGGACAGTGAACCCGGGCGCTTTCGGAAGCTTAATAAATTCTATTTAGTACTACTTTCAGAAATATTCTTTTTTCTATTGAAATACTCCATGTTTTTTTTAATTTGCCAAAGATTATTTTTTCATTATAAAAGCAAATTATGAAATTTATCCACTGCTCCGATATACATCTCGGCAGGAAGCCTGCCGGGGCTTTCGGGGATTATTCCGCAAAAAGGTACAATGATTATTTCGCAGCTTTTGCACATATAATAGATACTGCCATAAAACGGAATTCCGATTTTATCATTATATCGGGCGACCTGACCGACAAAAAGGAACTGCATCCGGAAGCGCTCGAAAGGATAGAACAGATACTGGCAAGGCCAAAGGACGCAGGGATTATGGTTTATGCAATCGAGGGGAACCACGATAATATTACTCCGGGCAGGGAATCCGAATCGTGGCTTATTTATCTGGAAAATAAAGGATTGCTGAAAAGGCCCTATACAAAATTCGAGGACGGCGAATATCGTTTTTATCCGGTTCTGCACAGGGATTTAATTATTTACGGGCTTGGCTACCCTGGCTTGTTTGCAGACGAGGTAATGGCAAGGTTGAGCGAGCATATCGAAAACTCGGATGCCGCAAAAAATATTATCATTGTCCACACAGCTATTGCAGGCAATGAACTTATGCCCGGCACAGTGTCTCCGGCAACCGTCGAATTACTGAAAGGCAAAGCGCTTTATATTGCAGGAGGGCATTTCCACAGCTTCAGCGCTGCACCAAATAATGAGCCGGTTTTTTTTGTCCCCGGCTCGGCTGAGTACTGGGAACTGAGCGAACATTCACAGAAAAAGGGCATGATACTATTCGACACCGACACAAAAGCTTATGAATTCATAGAATCGAAAAAAAGAAAAATCCATTACCGAAGTTTTGAACATAATGCAGAAAATGAGATAGGATTCCTGGATGAATTCAGGGCTTTTGCCGGCACTTTGGAAATAGCGGCAAACGAAGACATAGTAAAAATCGATATAAAACACAATAACCAGTTCTATGCCGATACTGCTTACTGCGAATCGATAATTAAAGAGAAAGGTGCCCTGAAAGCTTCTGTAGAATTGAAATCCACAGGCAGCGAATCGGCCCTGGATTTGAACACCGCCGTAACAGGCTCCGGGCAAATAGAAAGAGAAGTAATATCAACGTGGAAGGAATTTTCGCCTTATGCCGACATAACTGCCGATTCGCTCGATATGATGAAAAAGCATACAGACGACGAGCATCCGGAGCTTATTCACGAGGTGTTCGATAACCTTTTGGCGGTTATTTTGGGAGACGGAGAAACAGATGAGGATTAATAGCGTTGCTCTGCTCAACTACAGAAACCATTCAAATACAAAAGTGGAATTTTCTTCGGGGGTGAACCTGGTGCTCGGCAGGAACGGAGCCGGCAAATCATCGATTCTCGAAGCAATTGGCTTTGCTTTGTATAATTCCGACATCAGGACTAAACACGAAGAAGCTGTTAATATTGAAAGCGGTAGCAGCTATGCCGTTATCAGGGTGGATTTCACCGCTTCCGACGGCTCCGGGTATTATGCCGAAAGGAGAATCGGCTCGCAGCCCTACCACAGGCTATATTCAGCGGGGGAAAGCTCGCCGCGGGTTTCGGGGACAAACGATGTAGTTAAAAAAATTACCGAGCTGACAGGAATAGATGGAAATGTAAAAAACATTTACAGAAACCTGCTATCTTGCTACCAGAACCAAATTACGCAGATATTTGCCGAAATTGAAAGCAAGCGAAAACTGATTTTCGATAAAATCTTTAATACAGATATTTATGAACGAATTGCCCAGGGCGACGGCCTAAAAGCCCTCGAAGACAAATATTCTGCCGAAATAAGGGAAAACGAAGTAAAGATGGCCGAGAAAAACCTGCTATTGAAAGATGATACTGAATTGGAAATTAAACTTAAGGATTTAAACAGCAGTTTGGAATCTGCAATCGGGATAATGAATAAAACATCTGAAGAAATCATATCCTTGAAAAAGCAAAAAGAAAGCCTCGACCTGGCCAAAGCAGCAATTGATTTGCTCGAAAAAGAAACCGGAAGCCTGGAACAACAGTTAGCAAACAAGCAAAAACTGCTGGAAGAAGTAAAGGGGGATATAAATATTGCCGAAAAAGCCAGGGTAATTATCGAAGAAAACCATAGCGCATTTGAAGAGTATAATAAAGTGAAAAGCCTATTCGATTCAATTGAAAAAGAAATTGAAAAACTCGAAAAGGAAGAAAAAGAAAAGCAAAAGAAAGAAAAAGGCCTCGAAAAACTAATCAATCAGGAAATCAAGATTATTTCCGAAATTGAAAACACCGAAAAATCTGTCAGGGAGATTATTGACAATATTGGCAAGCAAGAGGCTGAATTTATTGCCAGGAAAGAAGTTATTGCCGACTCCGGGCGCAGGGCACTGGCCCTGAAATCTGATAAAGAAAGAATAGAAGCCATACTCGATGAATTCAACCTACTCTACGGGGAGTTTGTTAAAACGAAAGATGAAATATCGGAATGTGAAAGCCGGCAAAAGGGTATCGAATCGCAGCTGCGGGATTTATCAGGAATAGATGAAAAAGAAACGGCCATCAATGAACAAAAGAATAATCTGCTGAAGGACAGGAAAACTGCAGAAGAATGGCGTTCGGGCCTGAAAACACTCGAAGCAAGGATTAAAGACAATGAATCGGCTGCTAAAAAGCTGAAAACAGGAATTTGCCCCTTCCTTAAGAATGAATGCATGAATATCAGCGAAAAGGGGTCTTCGCTAGATTACTTCGGGCTTAGGAATCGGGAATTGATGATTGAGTATGGCGAAATAACCAACAGCCTGGCTAAATACGCCGGTTTAGATGAAAAAATTGCCGAAGCAGAGAAAAGCCTTAACCAGATGGAGGAATGGAGGGCAGGAAACGAGATTATTGAACACCAGATAGTCAGGCTGAAAACTGATATTCAATTAAAATACAAGGACTTAGATATATTTGAACTGAAATTGAATTTATTAATCAGGAATTACGATGAATCGCTGGCAAATAATTCCCCCGACAAAGCATTGAAGGAAATGAATACTGCCCTGAGCACGCTAAACACCGCCTACGAAAGCAATTACAAAGTTCATTCGGCTAAACTCGAGGAGCTGGAACGGCTGGAATCAATCCTGAATAAAGAAAAAGAGAAACTCGCAGAAGCCGAAAGTATTATAAAAGAATCCCGCAAAGAATTAAGCGCTGTAGAAAGCAAAAAACAAGAACTGTTTATTATCATCGAAGGTTTTAATAATCGCCTTGCCGGCTTCGATGATATGAAAGCAAACAGGGCCGGGCTGAAAACAAAGCTCGGCGAGCTGACAGAATCATACGATTTATATACTGCAAACCTGAATAAAGCAGGTGAAACAGATAAATATAAAGAAAGAGCAGATGTTTTAGCCGGGGAAATCAACAAAATAATATTGGAAATTGAAAGCAACAAAGCACAGCTTGCAAAATTAAACGATGGATTCGATACCGGTTTAGTTGATTCAATAAAGGGCAAAATCGCCCAATCGGAAAAGCAGTCTTTGGCAATGGCCGGAGCCATAGCCTCTGCCGAATCGGCAATAGGAACAGTTGAGACTGAAATCAGCCGGAATACAGAGTTGAAGAAAAATATTCGCCGGCTTGGGAAAGCCGTCAGGTATTTATCCCATAAAAAGGAACTAACCGGAATATTCCGC
>DAINRZ010000181.1:0-7001 GCA_036741575.1 Kapaibacterium sp. (SeqCode) | reverse complement strand
TATGTTTACAATACTCAAATATAGCTATCCCGGCTGTCTTTTACAAATGTAATTAGATAGAACATTGAGAATAAATATATAGAATATAATATTATATTCAAACTAATACTATTATTTGATTGAAGTGATGATATAAAATTTTTAAAAACAACTGTATGATTATAACTCCATGAAACTGCATGAATTATTTTTTATGGCTATTAACTGAATAATTGATATGTCTGTAAGTACTTGGAAAATCAAATAAAATGGCGTAATTTAAATATTTGTTTATGATTAAATCGTTGCTGTATATTGTATTACTGCTGGTATCTGCTCTGGCGCTGCCCAGCAGAGAAATGAAGATAGTCGGTATAGACCCGTCAAGATATCCCTCTGTTACTGCTAAGTTGTTTATATACGACAGCTTAGGATTAGAGTTCAATATCGGTACTAATTTAATTTCTGTCATGGAAAACGGTAGCGAAGCCAGTATTGCTGGCTTGAAAAAATCCGAATCCCCTACCCGGCCGGCAAACGTACTGCTGGCGATAGATTTAGCCGGCAAGGGCCTTCATTTAAACTATAACCTTAATATTAGCAAGCAGTTAGCTTTATCAATAGTTAGGAATATCTATTTGGCCGGCGGAAGGGCTGCTCTGCTGTCATATGATAAAATACCTTATTTGAATGCTGACTTTTCAAATACCACCGGGCCGCTCCTGGCATGTATTAAAGAGCTTACAGGCTCGCCCGGATCGGATTTGGGCAGGGCTTTCAATTATTATCCCACCGGTATATTCGAAACATTTGATGGATTTGACGGCAGCAAGTCATTAATAATAATAGGTGATACACCATTGCCGGACAGTATGGATGTGATTTCTGCACGCTGTCTTGCCATGGGCATAAGGGTAGTATTCATTAGCATCTTTTCTGATCCTGCCCCGGAAATAAAGGAATTATGTGCATCAACTGGTGGTATCTGGATGGTTTACGGCACCGGGCCTATTGCAAATTCAGCAGCACTTGCAACTGCCTCAGCAGCAGGCTACAGCCCCGCAGAACTGGCATGGGAGACTGTTTCTGCATGCGGCACTTCCAGAAAAGTAGATATCACACTATATACAGATGAAACTAAAACTGTTAAGGAAACTAAAGCAACGGTTTACTATACAATGGAAAATCATCTTGTAAGCAGTATTGAAGTTGCACCAGAGGAATTAAACCTTTACCTGCCCGGCCTAGGCGGCTATTCCGAAGATTCGATTACAATTACAGCTTCGAGTGATATTATCATTGACGATGCATCCTTTACATCTCCTGAATTCAAGATAATTTGCGGCTCTGTGCCGTTAAACGGATTGCCGCTTGAAGCCGGCAAGAAGCATGTATTCTGTGTCCGATCACAAACAGTAGATTCGCTAAGGCACTTTGCTATGCTTGATATCTGGTCAGGAGGATGCGTTGTTGCCAGAGTGCCTGTCATTAGCGGATATCCCAACAGAACAAAGGAAAAAAGCCTTTCCATTACTGCGCCTGGCTGTGGCGCTATGGTTTATTCAGGTGATACGTGCACAATAACGTGGGATGGGACGATCAGCAGCGAGCCAGTATCAGTCGAGTATTCTACCGATATGGGCAATAACTGGCAGGGTGTTGCAAGGTTTATCAATGGGAGTAAGTATGTCTGGACTGTTCCTACTCTAAACGTGGACAGCCTGGATTTCAGAGTCTCACAGATATGGCCGCCCGGCCTGTCCGATACAATTTTTCTGCAATGCCGTTCAAAAGTTCTCTCGGCCTTTTTTAACAAGTACGGCGACAAAGTAGCTTTAGCAATGGCCGACTCCTCTGTCGAGGTAAGGAATTCCTATACAGGAAGCCTTATCTATCAGTATAAGCCGTCAAGCGGCCCGGTCAGCTTTGCCAGGTTCGACCCTATTGATGATAACATAGTTTTCAATTCAGGTCCCTTGATAATTACATACAATATGAAGACTAAGACAGTTCGGACAAGCGATGCCCTGGCATCGGAACCGGTATTGAGTTTTGATATCAATCCACTTGGGAATCGGCTGCTTGCCGCTTACCCTGACGGAATAATCAGAAGCCTCCAACTGCCCGGCCTGGCACCGGCAGAATCCATAAATACCGGGCAGGGGAAGCTTTTTAGTGTCCGGTACGGCCCCGATGGGCGGTATTTTGCTTCATGCGGCACTGCAGGCAACATCAAGGTATGGCATTCGAGCAGCAACAGTCAGGTTTATGAACTTTCGGCCGGTTCGTCGGTCTGCATGTATGCATCATTTTCACAAACAATGGATAAAATCGCAGCTGCAAGCTGGTATGGTAAAACGTTTGTTTGGAACCTCCAGCCTGGAAAATCCTTTTACAACCTTGCTGATACGGCATATACTGTTACCCACATGAAGGATACCTCTGGAGTTATTGCTCTGAATTATACTGAGTTTACTTATGATTCAACAGGCAGAGAGGTACTTATTACTGCCGGGCTTGACAGGGCTGCCTTATGGGATGCTTCTAACGGCAAAAACTTAGGTAAATCTATCTACCACAGAAACAATGTATCGACAGCCACTGCTAATATCGACGGCAGCAGGGTTGTGACTGCAAGTTGGGACAGTACTGCTGTAATTATCAACCTTTTCAGGAAGGTAGTGCAGTCCGATATCGGCGGCTGCAGGATTGCCCTGGGCCGGGCAGATATCGCAAGATATGAGATTGACTTTGGCGAAACCGCCGCCGGACATATTAAGGATACTATGATTATTAACGGTATCGAAAAGATTAGCGGATACAATTTCCCGATTGAGGTTTTAGGTATTACCGGAGCGAATCCAGAATCATTCAGGCTAATTTCACCAAATATCAATTCTTTAGTAATGCAGGAAGGTTCATTGCCATTGTACATCAGGTTCCGGCCGGAAGCACCAGGTATAAGCGAAGCTTTGCTAAATATTAAAATTCCAGGGAAAGAAACGGGCATCAAGCTGGTTGGCAGTTCATATGCACCTGCAATCAGCCTCAAATCAAATACAATAGATTTCAGCAATGTTGATTTAGGGGATTTCAGTGATACTACAATAAAGGGATACCTTACGAATAACACAGACAGTAATATCAATTTTAAGTTCATCAAGGTTAAAGACGATTTTCATTTAGCAGGTGGCTCATCAATCGATCTGGAGCCTTATGGAACCTATGATCTGTATTCAAGGTTTATGTCAATTAAACCAGGCCGCCATTCATCCGTTATTGAGATGAATTTTGCCTCCAGGCCATACAGGGACTTAATACAATTGTATGCCAAATCAGTAGCGCCAGTTATCGATACAATTGAAATAGGGCTGCCAAATATTGAAGAAGCATCCGGCAAGGAGATTATTTTACCTATTAAAGTAAAGAAGCTTTCAGATAATGGAGCTTTTGCACGATCCGGCGGCATTGGATTCATACTAGCGTTCAATGGAACCATCCTTGAGCCAAAGGATAAGAGCAATATTATATACAGCGGTGGCATTTGCCGTCAAAGAATCGAAATTCCTTATTTCGAAAGCGATAGTATTGATTACCCATTGGAATTCATTACTGCCCTCGGCAATGATAGTCTTACCAGGCTCGAGGCTATTAATCCAAAACCAAACGGAGTATCGAAGGTATTTATCAAAATGAATGAAGGCAGCTTCAAAATAAGCGATGTCTGCCGGGATGGGGGCATCAGGCTATTCAGGGATTCGGGCCAACCAATGCAACTCAGTAGCAGCCCTAATCCATTTTCGGATTTCTCTAATATTGAATTCAACCTTATCGAAAATACATATTGCAGATTATATATTACTGATATTCTGGGATACAAAGTAAAAATGCTGGCAGAAGGCTTCTATTTGCCTGGCAGATATTTCGTTTCATACAAGCCTGACAGCCTTGAATCCGGTATTTATTACTTTATTCTCGAAACCCAGGCTTATAAGCTAACCAAAAGTTTTGTTTATATAAAAAATTGATAAATGAATTAAAAATTAATTTAAAATTAATTCGTATTATTATGTGTAACAAAATATTATTATGATTGTTTTATCTGATATTATTAATAGCGGTAACTTTTATGTAATTGTGTTTAAAAGTATTCAAATAATAGCTCTTGCCGCAATAGTATTTGCTGTTAGCATCTCTTTGGGAAGAGATGTTGGAGGGGATTTGCCCAAATTGACGGCAGATACGGTATTTGTTACTAATGTTATTGCAGAGCATAATTTTGGATTCTGTGAACCAAACAGAAAAAAGGAAAGAATATTTAAATCCTTCGTTACATTCCGCAGGGTAGATAAAATCTATATGTCTTATAAATCAAATGTTTTCGGATTTCAGGATAGTATAAAAAATTATCCTGTTTATTTCAATGATGAAGATATATTTTTGATGATTTTAAATTTCCAGCCTAAGAGCAATGGTTTTTTTGAAGATACCCTTAGGATTGTCGGTACGACTTTCAGGAAAGATACAATAGTAAAATATGATACTTTAATTAGTATAGATACGATTATTAATAATGGCGATACTTCTTATGTGGTAAACAAGAAGGTTATGAAAGACATTAGTTTTTCATTAGATTCGACTGTTTATGATTCACCTATTCTACTTAAGGGGTATAGCAAGCTCGGGATGGAAGTATGGGCAGACGCCGTCAAAGCGTCCTTTGATGACGATTCCGTCATTCTACGGGTTACTGCAAGAAACATGGCGCCGAT
This sequence comes from Kapaibacterium sp. (SeqCode), assembly GCA_036741575.1. GTDB lineage: Bacteria > Bacteroidota > Ignavibacteria > Kapaibacteriales > UBA2268 > DAINRZ01. The sequence goes on along the minus strand of DAINRZ010000181.1, from coordinate 2,250 downwards.
TGTTGACAACTACCTGCAGGAAAGAAAGTTTAATTATAGTTTTAGTTGGTCGGTAAATGCTGATTTGTTTTATCAGACAGGCATCAAATATTCATATATAAAAAACAGCAGGATAAAAGATAATAGATTATTGCTTACGATAGAGGGCTCGAACCTTGAAATCGATGGAACAGAACAGGTTCTTGCTGAAATTTCAGGTAAATTGCTGCTTTCACCGGTGCTGTTTTCTCAGATAATTATTTCAGATGTTGAATGGAACATCCCCTGGATGAATACAGTCATAACCAATGGCAGCCTCGAAGCCGAAGGAGTATGTTTCTCGCAGAATAGCAGGATAATGTTCCAGGCAAAGGAACCATTTATTGAAATCTATCCGAATCCAGCTGGTGAAAAAGCAGAAATTGAAATTACTACTACCGAAAAAGGGCCTTTTGGCATTGAAATTTACAATCTTTTAGGAAGAAAGATTCGTTCTGAAACATTGCCTGTTTATAACGGCGAAAAAACAGAAAATAAAACTTATGGCATTCATCTTGATGGATTATCCGACGGGATTTATATGTTAACTCTGAACACGATGTTCCATACCAAAACAGTACTTTTCAGCATACAAAAATAGCATCCCGAATCTTCAGCGTTTGTTATTGATAAAATAAATTGTTTGCCATTTCTTTATTATGATTTTATTTTGTTAAATCAATTGAAACTATTATTATGTTACAGGCAATAAGAGGGACAAAAGACATCCTGCCGGTGGAATCGGGCCTTTGGCAATATATTGAAGAGGTATTCAGGCGGGTTTCAGGATTATTCAATTACCAGGAATTACGAACGCCAATATTTGAATATACTGAAGTATTTTCACGAAGCATTGGCGACGGAACCGATATTGTAAACAAAGAGATGTACACTTTTACCGACAAAGGTGACAGGTCTGTAACTCTTAGGCCCGAGCAAACTGCCGCTTTGGTTAGGTCGGTTATTCAGAATAATATGCTGCAGCAATCATCCAATTTGCGCTTATGGTATTTTGGCCCTTTCTTCCGCTACGAAAGGCCTACAGCCGGCAGGCTTAGGCAGTTTCATCAATACGGCGCCGAATGTATAGGCTCGCCAAATCCCGAAAGCGATGCCGAGGTAATTATGCTGGCAACGTCGATTATCAAGGAATCGGGGATTTCAGATTATAAATTATTGATTAATACCCTTGGTAATCCTGAGTCGAGAAAAAGATACCGCGACGTGGTTAGAGAATACTTTAATGACTATAGCAGCGAAATTTCCGAAGATAGCAAAATCAGGTTAGAGAAAAATCCCTTGAGAATACTCGACTCAAAGGACAAACAGGACGAAATAATCGTGGCAAATGCCCCTTTAATAAAAGATTACTTGGACGAAGAAAGCTCGGTGCATTTCGAAAATGTCCTCCGGTATATTCGTAACCAGGGGATAGGCTACGAGATACAGCCGCGTTTGGTGCGTGGTCTCGATTATTATTCGCATACGGTATTCGAGTTCCAAAGCCCCGACCTCGGAGCCTATGATTCTTTTGGCGGCGGCGGCAGGTACGACGGCCTGTTTAGCCAGATGCAAGGCAAACCGACACCTGCAGTTGGATTTGCTATGGGAGTTGAACGAATGCTGCTGATTCTGGAAAAAACCGGCTCTGCTCCTGTGGCAGAGAATAACCCTGATGTATTTCTGATTGCTGCTGGACCCTCTAACATAGAAAAAGTATTAGAAATGGCACATACTGTCAGGAGAAAGGGATATTCGGTTCAGACCGATTTGCTAAGGCGCTCCGTCAAAGCACAATTCCGCGAAGCAAACAAGCAGAATGCAGGATTCACTATAGTAATCGGAGATGATGAAATTGCAAAGAATGAGTTCAAAATAAAGAAGATGTCAAGCGGTGAAGAATACCTTTGTAGCTTCGAATCCTTAGAACAATTCAATTTCTAATTGTTATGGGCTTAATACCAAAATTCTCAAAATGGCAGATTAAACTCGCACTGGTTTTTGCAGGCATGGCAATTGTAGTAACAACAATATTATATGTCAGAGTATTAGTGGACGAACTAATTGATAATGAAAGACAGAAAATCTCCGTTTATGCCGATATTTATAAGAGGATACTTCTCCCTGATGCAAGGAATATAGACGATATGTACTTCCTCGTGCAAAATTTGGCGCCTACAATCTTTTTCCCGGTTATTTTTACTAATGATAATGATGAGCCAATCGAGCCCT
>DAINRZ010000180.1:0-7003 GCA_036741575.1 Kapaibacterium sp. (SeqCode) | reverse complement strand
AGTTAAATAAACCGAAATCAGGGTTAGTTCAAGTGCCCTTCTTAAATCAGCAAACGCCGACTTATAAGAACCAATAAGAGCGTGTTTAATTGAATGGTCCAATTCCATTTCTGTCTCAGTTGCTGGGAAATATCTGACTGTATCTAATTGCTTAATATCTGCTTTAACAGCGTCCGATTGATGATTTTCTATAAAATCAATTGAAAGATTAAGTAGTTCGTTATTTTTATACTTTGTTTTAATAAAATCAAGGCTTCCTTTCACTCTATCTTCAATCCCATAAACGAAGATAAGACCTTTCTTTACTAAAGGTTCAGAGTCCCCCATTATTATTTTGGTAAATTCATTCATTTATGGAAATCTCTTGTTTTTGTGTCATTTAACTTGCTCACAATTCTTTTATTTACGAACTCTCAATAAATAATTTTAACATGCAAAATATCATTCAAAAATCCAAATACTATTGAAAAAATATTTCTCTCAAACAATTTATATTAAACTATTCCTACCTCCTCTTTCCAACTCTTGTACCGCTTCCAAATAGTACTTCTTTAAACAGAGTCTCAAAATAGTCTCACTTATAGTATAGAAATATATAGAAAAACGAGGTATTGCTTTTTGTAACACCTCGTCAAATCTACGTTTCAGTCTATATTTCTTTATATATTTCTATATCAAAAATTATTCCCACTCTATCGTTCCCGGAGGCTTACTCGTAATATCATACACAACCCGGTTAATGCCCCTCACTTCGTTGATTATTCGGCTGCTCATGCGGCCAAGTACGTCATAGGGCATAGGGAACCAGTCAGCCGTCATGCCGTCGGTCGAGGTGACTGCGCGCAGTCCGGCGGTAAATTCGTAGGTACGCTCGTCGCCCATCACGCCTACACTCTTTACGGGCAGCAGTACGGCAAATGCCTGCCAGATTTCGTCGTATAGCCCGGCTTTGCGAATTTCGTCGAGGTAAATATCATCCACGCGGCGCAGCAGTTCCAGCTTTTCGGGCGAGACAGCATCCAATATCCTGATGGCAAGGCCAGGCCCCGGGAACGGATGGCGCTTCACGAACCATTCGGGTACTCCAAGCTCGCGCCCGACGGCGCGTACTTCGTCCTTAAACAGTTCGCGGAACGGTTCTAATATCTTGAGGTTCATTTTCTCGGGCAGCCCGCCTACGTTGTGGTGCGACTTTATGGTGGCCGAAGGCCCCTTGACGGAGACGGACTCTATTACATCCGGATAGAGCGTACCCTGTGCCAGCCATTTTGCATTATCGATTTTTGCGGCAGCTTCGTCGAACAGGTCGATGAAAGACTTACCGATGATTTTGCGCTTCTGCTCGGGGTCGGTAACTCCATCCAGCCTGCCAAGGAACATTTCGGTACCGTCAACCAGTTCGACAGAGATATTGAACGATTCCCGGAAAAGCTTCATTATTGTATTACTTTCGTCGGTGCGCATCAGGCCCGAGTCGATATGGATGCAGTGCAGGCGGTTACCGAGAGCTTTATGCAGCAGTACCGCTGCAACGGTGGAATCGACTCCACCACTGAGAGCAAGTATAACGTTATCGTTTCCGACTGCCGTCCGGATGCTTTCTATGGAGGATTCGACGAATGAATGTGCGTTCCAGCCGCCGCTGCATTCGCAGATATTAAATACGAAGTTAGCAAGGATTTTCTTGCCTTCGCTTGTGTGGTGCACTTCGGGATGGAACTGAACCCCGTAGATTTTCTTTTCGCGGTTTCTCACGGCACAAACGGGCGAATTGCCCGAATGGGCTATAATATCGAATCCGGCGGGTGGCTCCAGCAGCAAATCGCCGTGGCTCATCCATACTGTGCTGTCGTTTGCAACGCCTTCGAAAAGGTCGTCGGATTTGTCGATATTCAGGTTTGCCCTGCCGTATTCCCTGTGGGCGGCACGGTCAACTTTGCCGTCGAGATAATATGCCATTAGCTGCAGGCCGTAGCAGATACCGAGAACAGGAATTCCCAGGTTGAACAAATCGGCAACAGGGTGGGGTGAATCGTCGGCATAAACCGATGATGGCCCTCCGGAAAGGATAATACCTTTGGGGTTGAGTGCCAGGAGCTTGTCCTGTGGGATGTTGTACGGGTAAATCTCGGCATAGACGCCTATTTCGCGCACCTTGCGTGCAATGATTTGTGTATATTGCGACCCGAAATCGAGTATTATGATTTTTTCTTTCAGTTCCATAGTGTTGCTTTGATTATGTGTTTTACAAAATACAAATTTAAGGATTGTCGGGGAATGTAACTTAATTAAATTACCCGGCAATATAATTCCCACAAAGCCTGTATTACAGGTAATAGATTTATGTCTGACCCCGGAATTTATGGACAGATTGACAAGAAATTATTAATGCAATTTAAAAATGGTCATTGTCAAAATAGTTGAAAATCATTAATGAATTCAACAAAAAAAGGTTTGATTTTTAATAGTATCTTTTTAAAATATATTACTTTACATACGATTTTAAATCTTGGAGTTAATAAACCATCAAATGTGAAATGTTCGATTAAGTTGTTGTTTTCGTCGTATTTATATGAATTTCCTGAGATATAGCCTCCCCAATGGGGATTACGATTGTATAAAAGGCTCAAAATTTTTAAGCCCCTTGAATTGTACTTGTATTTATAGAACCTTTCTAAATTTCCCTTATGATCATAAACCCTGTGTTCTATCAGGCTATCTCTAATGTCATATTGAAATGAATCCTTTTGAATTAATGTATCATGCTCCTGATAACTGCAGTAAATTCTATTTACTAAATTTCCTCTTTCATCATAGTTGAAAACAATAGTTGGATAAAATGAATTATTGAGTTTATCATTAATGTTTAACAATTTACCTGATTCATTATATTTATATTCCGTAAAGCAGAAGTCAATATTCGAATAAAAAACTAATTCCTTCATCTTACGAAACTTATTATCAAATAACCTATAAATTACAACCGGATAATCCTGAACGTTATTAAATTCAATTTTGAGATTTCCGAGTTTGAAATTCCATCCCTCCCAAGTCAATGTGCTATTATTAAAATGAAGTTCATGGTCAATATATCCCAAAATATCATATTGTCTCATAATTTTAGAAGTATCGGGCTTTCTATTATCAAATGAAATTTCCTCGACGATTCTGTTTTGTTCATCATATTTATATAACACAATATTGTTCATGCCATTGAAGTAGTAATCCCTCTTTTCAATTATATTCCCTTTGCAATCAATTTTAATAGTAGAATCTTTTTCAATAAGTAAGCCCTTTTCATTGTAGAAATTAACCTTAGGAATTTCAATCAAGTCGCCAAGGGTATTCTCCCTGTTATAATACTCCCAATACTCAAATACTACAGCACTTATTTGCTGCCTTGTTAGTGTACTCAATTGAATACATCCGTACTGGATCGTAAATATTGCAATAATTAATATTGATAAATATATCCTCAATAATTTTCTATTTAATTTGATGTATTTCATTTATGTAAGATTCATTCTCCCCTTAATAAGTTGCATAATAGATGTGCCTTTTAATTTTTTTTTTAATAATGTATGGTAGGTATGCAAATACAACTATTAAGAATTACTCCCCCATACAATTTAAAACTTATTCACTGTACAAACTTAGACTTTCTGAAACTTGTTTTGCATGGTTCCGTAATTGACACGATAAGATCAACTTTTCGGCTCCTACTTAAATAAACAATATTCAAGGATCGGCAATTCCCAGAAAATTTTATTGATGACTCAAAATAAATAGCCGGGGTATTTACTATTTATTTTGTTAGCTCTATCAAGTAACCCTTGAAAATCCAGTTATTGAAATAATCAACAATTAAATTTATAACCCACAGTATGTATAGTCTGAATATGCTTTGGTTTTGAAGGGTCATCTTCGATAGCTTTTCGAATATTAAGTATGTAATTATCAACTGTTCGAGTGGTAGGGTAGGTTTCATAACCCCAAATATTATCTAATAGCATTTCCCTTGAAACGACTTCACCTGAATGTTGAATAAAAAATTTAATTATTTGGAACTCTTTAACCGATAGTGTAATAGCCTTACCGGATTTTCGAAATACAAGTTTTTTGAAATCTATATAAACATTTCCATTTTCATAAATATCAATAATTGGATTAATTATTGGGCTCTCATTCCCCAATGATGACCGCTTGAGCAGAGCTTTGATTCGGCTGTGAAGCTCTAACAGGCTAAATGGCTTTGTAACATAGTCATCGGCGCCGCAATCAAAACCTTTTACTTTATCGAATTCATCGGATTTGCTGGTAAGAAGCAGGATTGGGAAATTTATCCCGGATTGCCTGATCTCATTGCAAACTTCTAAGCCACTTTTGTTTGGCAGCATAACGTCGAGAATCAATAAATCGGGCATCTTTTTTTTTGCTTCGTGCAATCCAATAATACCATCAGATGCAGTCATTATTTCGTAGCCTAGCTCTTCGAGCGATGATTCAAGCCCAAGCAGAACAACCGGGTCATCTTCGACAATCATTATACTTTTTTTCATTCTACTTATTCCAATTAATTCGCAATGTTATTTAAATTACATGAAGGGAACAAAAGGCTGAACGTGCTCCCAACTCCTACTACCGAATCGATATTGATAATACCATTATGTGCTGTCATAATATTCCTGACAATTGATAAGCCCAAACCTGTACCGGCAATTTGCAGCCTTTTTTCGTCAACAGAGCGATAATACTCATCGAATAACTGTCCTTTGTCTTCATCAGATATTCCAAACCCGTTGTCTGTTACACTAACAAATGAATTTGATCCATCAAAGCCTGTTTTTATTATTACTTTCTTATCTTCTCCCGAATATTTTATTGAATTAGAAATCAAGTTAATAATGGATTCTACGACCGAGTCGCGATCGCAACTGATTATAAGGCTCATTGCATGAAAATCAGATTCAATACGGAATTTTCTATATTTCTCCTGTGATTTGAAAATATTATACACTTCCAAAGCAATTTCATTCAAATCAATATTTTCCTTTCGCAATTTCATTTTTCCTTTCTCCATTTTAGAAAAAGTAAGGACATTATTAATTAATCGGTTCAATCTGTCGCATTCACTTTGGATAATATCCAGGAATTCAACTTCGCGGCTGCGTCCATATTCCTTCAACTTCATCATCTCTGTGAACAACCTGATAGATGTAAGCGGAGTTTTTAATTCGTGAGAAACAGAAGAAACAAATCGGCTTTTGAGCTCGCTTAGTTCTTTATGTCGTTTTACTTCTTCCTGATTTAATGCCAGCTTGGTGCGCAGCTCTATCTTGTCTATTTCATTAGCAGCCATAATAATATTCGATTTTAGGTATTCTATTTCTTCATGACTATATCTAAACCTCGATTTCTTATGACCTAGCATTACAATTGCCATAAGATTTATCTCTTTCATCTCTGTATGAATCAAAATATCAATATTTTTACCGGCAATTATTGAATCTTCGATTGAGCAGTATTTAATCTCGTCTTCCAGAATATTGTCTTTTGCTATAATATTTGAACAGAGAATATTGCCTGATAATTCCGGCCAGTCTTTTTCGTTAATATTATCAACTACATAATTAAATACTTCTGAAGTAATTACTTCATTAGTGCTAATCCTAATAATAATAAAAGCAATCTTATCGACCGGTATAACATCTGTTACCGATTTGACAAATAACCTTGACACATCTTCGGGAACAAAACACTCCTTAAGGGCGTCAATAAACCTAAGGTGTGAGGTATAAAGACCATACTTGATTTTAAAGAGCTTCTTATCAATAAATCGCTGCAGATTGTTTTTAACCCGCTCAAAAATAACAATCGCAATTATTGTACCCACAACAAGAGAAATACTCGAAGCCAGCCTGTTTACAGGTGTGAGAATATTAATAAAACTGTTGATTTCTTCAGGTATTAACATTCCGACGAAGTAATCAAGGCCTAATGATATTGCTGCTACCATAAGAAGAGCAATACCGTAAATCATACTTTTGCTTATTATAAAGTCAATATTAAATATCCTGTAACGAATAATAGAAATTGAAAAAGTAATAGGTGCAATTGATGTAAGTAATAACATTGCCCACTCGGGAATCAAAGGAGTTTTAATGATAAATATTGGTAGCTGCCACAATACAATATATGCCATTGTGCCTGCTAATACCCCAAATACTACCCACTTCATTTTACGCTTTTCCACTTCGTCGCTTGTAACAATCAATGTCCGGAAAAATATAATCAAGGCTAATAATACTATTGCAATAAAACCGATTTCGTGTATATTATGATGGCACCAATTATATAATCTAAAGTCTTCTACATTACCTGATAAAAGCGCAGCTGTGTTAAAATATGTTAAAATAATAAACCGAATTGACAGGACATATACAGGAATAAGGATTTTTTTATAATTAGTAAATCTAATACTGGGAAAAACAAGAGAAAAGTGAAAGAGAAGATTGGCTAACATAATTTGAGAAAAATCAAAAAGCAATCTCAATATGATACTTGTATAAATATTGTTAGTATTTATTCTGCCCCATGTAAATACAATAAAAAATGCTGAGAACATGGCACACCAATGGAATACAATTGATGCTTTGTCTTTGGTTTTACGCCACAAAACGTAAACAGCAGGAATAATAAAAATCAAATAAACTATTATTATTATTATTATATACAAAGAATTATAATACGGTACTAATATAACTGTTTCGTTTACAACACCCGTGCCTGCATGGAAACATAACTCTATACTATCACCAATAGATTGACGGTCGCAAATAAACTCTATCTCATCATAGTAAGCTATAAAAACTTCGTTAACTGAAATCAGTCTTGCCCCATCTGGAATAGAATTTGAAACGCTTGCTACACTCTGCAAGCTATCATAAGTTAAATCCCCATCTATAATTACAGGAATTGCCGGTTTCTCGATTATTGACTGGAA
>DAINRZ010000179.1:0-7027 GCA_036741575.1 Kapaibacterium sp. (SeqCode) | reverse complement strand
ATGATTACCAATTCGTTTATTTACCCATACAAACCGTTATAGAACCAAATTTATCTTTTCCCGGTAAGCTGTTTAATCTGTTTTTTTTGAAGCCGTCAAAGCTTATTAAACTTTGCAGTCATAACAGCCGATAAAGGTACTATTATAAAAAATACAAGATATAATATTTTATTTTTGAATGAAAATAATTTAGTTTTTACGAAGTTATTGTTTCATTAATTTTTTCAAAATAGGTGTTATGGCATTAGGGCCGAATTTAACAAATATAGAAATCGATGAAATACTGTCGGAACTCAAGCTCGATGGCGACAAGCAGCAAAATAAAACCGTTTTAGTTATCGACGACGACCAGTGGATACAAAGAGTTGTGACACACCACCTTAAAAACTGGGGGTTCGAGCCTGTCTCGGCTTACGATGCCGTCGAAGGCATTGCAATGGCAGTTAAAATAATGCCGCGGTTCATTCTGCTCGATATCATCATGCCCGAAGCCAATGGCGACCTGCTGCTGAAAATGCTGAAAAAGATTGAATATACTTCTAATATACCGGTTATTATATTATCTGGTAATTTGAATGTTTCAGTAATTGGGGCAACTTACAAAAACGGCGCTGCAGGATTTATCAGCAAACCGATTAAAGAAATAGTTTTACTGCGTAAAATCAGGGAAATTCTGGTACCCGAAAGCCTTTTGGACCCGAGGCTTTTATAAAGCAAGCAAGAAAACTATCTAAAATTATTGTACATCATAGACATTCTTTTATTTTCCGAATATTAGCTAATTCTAAAGAATATTTTATACTTATCTAATATTTGCCAGATTGGATTTTTTTTACAATTTTACCCGGGATATTTTTATTTGGATTAATATTTTTGGGGAATAAATGAATTTCGAAGCATTTTTCAAAGTTACTTACGGGCTGTATATTGTCAGTTCGGGGAATGAGGAAGAAAAGAACGGTTATATCGCTAATGCCGTTTTCCAGGTGACAGCCGAGCCGCCGCAATTTGCCGTATGCTGCAACAAAAACAATCATACTACAGGATTAATTACAAAATTCGGTAAATATTCCGTCTCCGTGCTCAAAAAAGATGCTTCTACTGAAATAATCAGTCTTTTTGGGTACAAATCGGGCAGTGATACGGATAAATTTGAAAAGACAATTCATTTCGCCGGTACTACAAAGGCTCCTATAGTTACCCAGGACTGTATAGCATGGTTCGAATGCGACGTCGTTGATACCTTCGACGCAGGCACCCATCTGATTTTTATCGGGAAGATTGTGAACTACGGCCTGATAGAGCCGCAATCCGATCCATTGACATATGCCTATTACAGAGAAATAAAGAAAGGTGCTGCGCCCAAAAATGCCCCCACATATATTGACAAATCTAAATTAGCTGCATCGGCAGACACAAAGCCACCCTTGAAAAGCTACGAATGCCAGGTATGCGGTTATGCTTACAATCCAGCAGATGGCGACCCCGACTGTGGTATAGCCCCGGGCACACCGTTCGAAGATATTCCCGACGATTGGGTATGCCCCGTCTGCGGTACAAGAAAATCAGACTTTACAGTTATTTAAACACAATCATTTATCAGGAGTAGAACATGAGCAAAACAGAAGAAAACCTTAAGGCTGCATTTGCCGGCGAAAGCCAGGCACGCAACAAATACACTTACTATGCCAAGGTAGCCCGCGAAGAAGGCTTCCTTTACATTGCTAAGATTTTCGAAGAAACAGCCGAAAATGAAATGCAGCACGCTAAAGATGAATTCCGTATGCTGAACGGTATTGGCGATACAGCCGCCAATTTGCAGGCTGCCATCGACGGCGAGCACTACGAAGTTACGGAGATGTACCCCGAATTTGCCCGCATTGCACGCGAGGAGGGGAATACCGCAGCCGCTATTCTTTTCGAACAGATTGCAAAAGTGGAAGCGCAACACAGGGACCGCTACCAAAAGCTACTGGAAATGGTTAAAAACGGGACTGTTTACAAAAGAGACGAACCTGTGAAATGGAAATGCTCAAAGTGCGGTTATGTGCACGAAGGGAAAGAACCCCCGGCAAAATGCCCGGCATGCAAGCATCCCAGGGAGTATTTTGAACCGGAAATTATTTAGTATGTATTATTCATGAAATATTAAAAGATAACGTATGGGCAAGGCGCACAGTGCCCTTACAATCTATGGTAGTTTGCAATAAATAATTAGATCTTTATGATTATGACTACTTTGTAAATAATACCGGTTTGTAATTCTGATTTTTTTTCAGGCAGATTCTAAAAATGAATAATAGCTGACAACCGCCCAAAGTGGCGGTTGTTTTATTAAATTACCGGCCAAATATTGAAGTTATATAATCATTAGTACTGCGTTCATGAAAAATTATCGATAAATTCCTTTTTTAATTAAAACATTTTCATTAATTTTTGCTGCAACTACATGTATTGTCTTTGAAAACTTAGGAGTAGCCATGAAATTTTATTCTGCTTTCCGGCACAAGCTTTTTACGTTCTTTATAATTTCGATTTTGTTTACTGCTTGCAGCACCGAGCCCGATGCTCCCACGCCTCCCGGCGGCGAATCCCCCCAAACCATGAAGCCTTTGGCACAAGTCCCCAAGGGTGAAAGAATATTCTTTATCAAAAAACAGATAAAAAAAATCTGGCTGATAACTGATTCTATCGATGTCGGAACCGGCGATATCTGGTCTATGGGCCCCGACGGGACAGGCCTGCTTCAGCACACAAACCTTTCGAATGATTACTTTGTCACCGACCATCCTAAACTATCCGATAATGGAAGGTACCTGACTTTCACGAGCAACTACAAAAGCTGGCTGAGCGCTTGCTATACCGATATATTCAGATGGGACCTGCAGGAGAATAAAATTGTCCGTATCACCGGCGATGAATGGCCGCCGGACAATCCGCCGACAAATTTTACAACCCTGAAAGTCCTCTCAGTTCAGAAAAATATGAGAATTTCTGCCAAAGGCTGCCAGAACTTTACATTCCCTCAGACTGAGGTGACTCATAATAACCTGACTTATTACAGAACTTACCTGAAAGTACCGGCAAGTACAAATATTTGGGTAAAAGCCGAGAGAAGCGCAACCGTAGGCGACCTGGTATTCGATTATATGACGAAAGCAGGCGAGAACGAAGTTTATATCGGGCCTGCAACAGATGACGGCAGCGACGGCTATGTGGCAATTTGCCAGAAAGGGCAACCTAACGACGACGGCAAGATTGTTGGTATGATGAATGGTAAAATGATAATGTACCGCGAAAACGGGCAGTTAATCTGGGAGAAAAATGTGGGCGGCCACGCATGGGGATTTAGTGACGATCCTGCCTGGTCGCACGACGGGACAAAGATTGCAGTTTGCCTTGGTATAACCGGCTATGCTAACCTGCTTGCCATTCATACGCCACCCGAATCGGACCAGATTCCAACACCCATATTAGGCGATCAATCAGGCAATTCTATAATAAACAGCCCCTCGTGGGGGCCAAATGACAGGGATATTATATTTACTTTTAGCCGTATCGGAGGGCAGGGTATTGTCCCCAATATTTGGCGGGTATCGCCCAACGGGCAAAACCCCGAGCAGCTTACCAATTATTCCGGCTACTATGCAGCAGTCAATCCATGCTATTCGCACGACGGGACTAAAATTGTATTTACACTGCTCAAGTGCAGAAGCATCAATTTTAATGATTACCTTGATTTTGCCATTGCAACTAATATCGAAAGCGCTAATATCTGCATTATGAATGCCGACGGCTCAGGTATTCAGCAGTTAACGACCGACGGTTTGTCTTATAATGCATATTGGGGGCTTGTTAAATAACAAAAATTTATTAATTTGTATTAATAGTAAAGTTAACTGGAATTAATAATAAATTTATCGAGGTTTAATATGAAATTTGCCAGACTGATTAATTTCTTCTTTCTTTTATTTGCCTTAGTATCAATGCCCCTCCTGGCAGACGAGGATGTATTGCGCCCGCACGGCAGGCCCGAGGGCGCCGGCAGGGATAATTTGCCCGTTTATATTGGTATCGAAGGCGGCCTGAATTTTAATATGTATAATTCAAATTTTTCGTGGATAAGCCAGGAAATAACAGGGGTACCCGTACCCACCCTGTATGAAAACAATGAAAGCGGCAGTGGTTTTTCGCCTCATTTCGGTTTATTTGTCGATTTTTCCATTACAAGAAATATGGGGATCCAGCTCAGGGTTTCCTACGACAGTAAGTATTTCGGTAACTCCGGCGATGGTATCGACCGCAATTTTATGATCGACAATATGCCGGTTGCCACTGGCATAGATTGGAATGTCACTGCAAATTACCTGACTGTTACTCCATTGTTCAGGTATAACTTTAACGAAAACTTTTTTATGACTGCTGGCTTTGTTTTCCAGTTTCTAAACGGGGATATCGAGCAGAAATTCGATGCAAATACAGCTGGCAACGTTGATCCATTGTTCTTAAAATGGTATGCTGCCATGATAAGTGCTTTTGGCCATGATTTCCAGGTGAAAGACAGGTACGGCCTCGAAATTGGTATCGGGTATAAATTCCCTGTTGCAAAAAAGATTTTCTTAGTTCCCAGGGCAGGCGCACAGATAATGACTACTGAAGTTTATCAGGATATCAATTTATTTGACCCATCAACAAATAATGTTACAACCGCAACAATTAACAACAGGTCGTTATTCTCTATTCAGGCTGCATTAGCTCTGATGTTTGAATTATAATATTTATATCCATAGAATAAAATATAAAAAGGAGTGAAAATGAAAAGAATAATATATAGCTTTATCCTTGCATTAGTTCTGACCGGAAGCCTGGCAGCCCAGAAGCTCGAAATAATGACCGTCGATTTTAATACTGACGGCGACGACTTCAGCACATGCTTTACAAATAACGGGCGGTTCCTTTTCTTCACCGGCGATGACGGCGACGGGCAAAAGGTGTTTATTACCGAAAGGACTTCGGGCGGGTGGGCTTCGCCCAGCCAATTGCGCGATGAAGTGAACGAGGGTGACGAAATCGGCGCAGTAGCCGTTACGCCCGACGGGCAGTTCATGATTTTTGCAGCTTACAACCACAATATTCCTACTTTAGGCCGAACAGACCTTTACAGCGCCCGCAAGGTGTTCGGCGTGTGGACAGACATTAAAAATCTCGGCCCTACCGTGAATTCTGAATCCTGGGATTCGCAGCCCACACTGACAAGCGACGGCAATACACTGTTTTTTGCCAGCGACAGGCCCGGAGGCATGGGGGGCGTGGATATTTATATGTGCAGCCGCACCAGGGACGGATGGAGCAGGGCGATCAACATCGGCTCGGCTATTAATACGTCATACGACGAAATTGCTCCCGTGATAGCCGCAGATAACAAATCGATGACTTTTGCCAGCAACAGGGGCGAGGGATACGGCGGTTTCGACATTTACTTCAGCAAATACAACGGCATCTCGTTTTCGAAGCCCCAAAATGCCAATCAGCCGATTAACTCCTCGGCGGATGAATTCTTCTATACATCGCTGCCAAACACAAATATTGCATATTTCTCTTCGGACAGGGCCGGTGGTTTTGGAGGCATCGATATTTATATGGCTGTGCCCAATCCTTTTATGTCCGAAGCTGTTACAATCGTGTCAGGTACCGTTTATGACGAGCAGACCAAGAATCCGCTCGGCGCTAAGATTATTGTCACCGACCTGAAGTCGGGCAAGAGAGTAGCCGATTTCCGCTCCGACGACCAGTCGGGCGCTTATAGTGTCGTATTGCAGCCGGGCGGCGTTTATTCGATTACCGCATCCAGGGAAGGCTATGTATTCTACAGCGACAGGTTCGAAATACCGCCCAGCGCCAAGGGCTCCGAAGAAACAAAAGACATCTATCTGTCGCCCAACAGTACGCGCCTGCTTTTGTTCTTCGATGTCGACAAAACCGACCTGCAGAATGAATCGATACCCGAACTGGAGCGTATTATCGAGTACCTAAAAGAAAATCCGAGGGTCAGGATATCGCTGGAGGGCCACACCGACGATGTCGGCACGGACGCTTACAACGATAAACTTTCGCTCGACAGGGCAAATGCAGTAAAGTCATATATCGTTACAGGTGGAATCGAATCCTCGCGCATTTCCACCCAGGGCTACGGCAAGCGCAGGCCATTGATTAAGGATACCTCCACCGAAGCAAGGTCGAGGAATAGAAGAGTTGAAATGAAAATTCTTTAAAATGCTTTTTATTTTCTATTTTATATATCAAGGGCAGCCTGCAATGGCTGCCTTTGGTTTTTTTATGAGCCATATAAATAAATATTCTTTATCAAATACTGAAACTTGGAATACCTTACCAGCAAATTAGTATGTTAAAGGATTAATGAATCATTTACAGGTGCAACAGTAATCGAAGTAAAACCATTAGTAACGATAGAGTAACAACATCACCAGCATAGACCAGTTGTAGCAGAAATACTACGGCTTGAACTCTTATCGTTTTTGTTGCAATATTTAGTTGATATTATAGTAATATTTGCTTATTTTCGATGAAAATATTATGTTAAAAATGCACTGAGGTTAATAAATGTTGCGTTACACTTCAGGTGATGATGATATAATCAGAAAAAGTATTTACAAATTAAACTATTTGCAGAATGTGAAGCTTGCTGATTGTCTTGAAACATTGATTTCTACCGTTAAGTTAAACCGTAAGAATCTAAATGGATTATGCAAATTAAGTAAAGAAGACTCTGAAAAAATGGTCAAAGCAGTTTCCGGTGAGTGCGAAAGCATTGACACTGATGAATGGTAGTTGCCGGCCGGTCGGCCCCTTTATATTTTTGGGATATAATTCTATATCTGGAAAATAATACATTTTCTCGGTTAGAATCTGAGATTCGATATACTTTGTTTCACGGATAACGTATGAATTAAACCCTAACTCTCCCCATTCCACGTAATAGGGAGGCTAATGCCGATTTTTTTCAGGA
>DAINRZ010000178.1:0-7079 GCA_036741575.1 Kapaibacterium sp. (SeqCode) | reverse complement strand
GTGAAGAGAGATGGTTGCCGACGAAGAAATGGATTGGGACGCAAAGGGTCTGCTGAAGTTTGAATCTGAGATTGATAAGTCAGTGTCGTTCTGTTTTGATAAGTATATGGATATTAAACAAAAACTATTCGAAATAAAGGCTAATGAAATGAAAGCCACATTCGGCAGAATGGTGGACAGGCTCAACAAGAAATACGGAAGCAATCCAAATGAATAACAATAGAAGTAACAATATTAAGTTCAATTATTTATAAGGTTTTTATTAATGGGTTTGATTGTATCTCTGGCTGCTGTTACGGTTCTTGCAATCATAGGCCTGCTGGGTGCAAACGCTCCTTTCCTGTTCGGTGTCATTATTCCGTATATTGCTATAGCAGCATTTATTTTCGGGATAGTTTACCGTATAGTGAAATGGGCGCGCTCGCCGGTGCCTTTTAGAATTCCAACAACCTCCGGGCAGCAAAAATCACTTGGCTGGATAAAGCAGAACAAGCTCGACAGCCCAAGCAGCACACTGGGTGTTATTGGCAGGATGGCGCTCGAAGTGCTGTTTTTCCGTTCGCTTTTCCGCAATACGAAAACTGGGCTGAAAGAAGGCAAGAAGATTGTTTATAGCGAAGAAACCTGGCTTTGGCTGGGCGGATTGATTTTTCACTGGTCATTTCTGGTTATCTTCCTGAGGCATTTCCGCTTCTTTAGCGACCAGATCCCTGCATTTGTTCCTGCTTTGCAGAATATTGACGGGTTTCTGCAGGTTGGCGTGCCGATAATCTATATTACTAACGTCTTGATAATTGCTGCTGTAACGTTCCTTTTCCTGCGCAGGCTGTTCGATTCGAAAGTAAGGTATATTTCTCTTTCATCGGACTACTTCCCGCTGCTGCTGATTCTCGGTATAGCTGTTACCGGCATATTGATGAGGTACTTCACCAAAGTGGACCTCGTTGGTATCAAGGAAATGGTGGTAGGTGTGCTGACATTCAATCCTGTTGTAAAAGAAGGAATTAGTTCCATGTTTTACATTCACTTGTTTTTTGTTTGCTCATTATTGATTTATTTCCCTATGAGTAAACTCGTTCACATGCCCGGAGTATTTATGAGCCCCACACGCAACCTGGCAAACAACAACAGGATGAAAAGGCATATTAATCCATGGAATCCCCATTTGCATGTTCACACTTACGAAGAATACGAGGATGAATTCCGCGAATTAATGATTGGAGCCGGACTGCCGGTAGATAAGGAGGCAAAATAATATGTCCACAAAACTTAAACCAGAGGATATGGCAAAATCGATAAGCTACGATGTGCCGCCCCAAAACTGGATGGATACACCTGCGGAACTCGTCAAAGGCTGTTTCAACTATGCCGGTAACCCCGACAGCTTAAAATACGTTGACCAGCCGTTTGCCCGGAAATGGCAGCCTATGGATCCCGACTGGCAGTTGCCGGAAAACTGGAAAGAGATTATTCTCGAAGGGCTGCGTGAAAGGCTGCACAAATTCCGTTCGCTTCAGCTTTTTATGGATATATGCGTGCGTTGCGGCGCTTGCGCCGATAAATGCCATTTCTATATTGGTTCAGGCGACCCTAAAAATATGCCTGTTCTCAGGGCCGAGCTTTTGCGCTCTGTTTACCGCAGGGATTTTACCATGGCAGGCAAAATTATGGGCAAGATGGTTGGCGCCCGCGAGCTTACTTTCGAAGTACTTAAAGAATGGTTTATTTATTTCTATCAATGCACGCAATGCCGCCGCTGCTCGGTATTCTGCCCATACGGTATCGACACGGCCGAGATTACATTCCTGGCAAGGGAACTGATGAACCTCATCGGTGTTAATATCGACTGGGTAATGACACCCGTGGCCAACTGCTACAGAACCGGCAACCACCTGGGCATACAGCCCCACGGATTTGCCGACAGCATGGAATTTGCCTGCGACGACCTTGAAGACCTTACAGGTGTTAGGGTCAAAGCGCCTATCAATAAAAAAGGAGCTGAAATTTTATTCGTTACACCATCGGCCGATTATTTCGGCGAACCGCACTATTTTACCTTGCTTGGCTACCTGGCAATGTTTCACGAAATAGGGCTGGATTACACATTCAGCACTTATGCTTCCGAAGGCGGCAATTTTGGCTCTTTCGTTTCGCACGACCTAATGAAAAGGCTTAACAATAAAATTTACGCCGAGGCAAAGCGCCTGAAAGTAAAATGGATTATCGGCGGTGAATGCGGCCATATGTGGCGCGTTCTCCATCAATATATGGACACGATGAACGGGCCAGCAGATTTTCTGGAGCCACCGGTTTCACCGATAACAGGTACAAAATTCATTCATGCCAATTCAACTAAAATGGTTCACATTTGCGAATTTACTGCCGACCTGATTAAGAATAAGAAAATACAGCTCGACCCAAGCCGCAATGACCATTGGCATGCCACATTCCATGATTCATGCAATCCCTCGAGGGGTATGGGCCTGCTGGAAGAACCAAGGTATATACTTCGTAATGTTATGAATAAATTTACTGAGATGCCGGACAACACTATTCGGGAGCAGACATTCTGCTGCGGCAGCGGCTCGGGCCTGGGCACCGAAGAGAATATGGAAATGCGTATGCGCGGCGGCTTCCCACGTGCCAATGCAGTAAAGCATGTCCACGAAAACAACGGTGTTAATCTGCTGACATGTATTTGCGCAATCGACAAGGCAACCCTGCCGCCATTGCTGGAGTACTGGGTGCCCGAAGTACAGGTTGCCGGCATACACGAGCTTGTAGGCAATGCATTGATAATGAAGGGAGAGAAAAGGGAAACCGATTTGCGCGGCACACCGCTTCCCGGAAAGGAGGGTAACGAAGATGTTTGACAGCGCTAAAGTTATAGCCGGCATAATAGTGTTTATTGCACTGTTTACAGCCCCAATTTGGATAAACTATGCTACCGGTACCGATGATTCTCTGAAACCGGTACTTAGTTACCCGGCAGACGAAAAACAGTGTATAATGACG
Organism: Kapaibacterium sp. (SeqCode); assembly: GCA_036741575.1. Taxonomy (GTDB): domain Bacteria; phylum Bacteroidota; class Ignavibacteria; order Kapaibacteriales; family UBA2268; genus DAINRZ01. Next base: position 4,064 of record DAINRZ010000178.1, on the reverse strand, counting down.
AAAGAATATATGAATGCCTATCATATGGACCTGCTGAACCAGTGGAGGGACGAGGTTGTGCGCAGCGATTCAAGGTATTTGTACAAAGACGGCAAACCTTTTATGCTGAAAGGCGCCCACGCCGAAAAAAGCCTTACAAATACATGCATGAAGTGCCATGCAGAAAAGGAACAATTCTGCGATAAATGCCATAATTACCTCGATGTAAAGCCATATTGCTGGGATTGCCACGTATCTCCGGATATCAACAGCGAATTATCATTGAAAGGGGGCAATAATGAATAAGATTTCAAGAAGGAAGTTCTTCACGCTGGCCGGCACAGCTGCTGCTGCATTTGGGCTGAGCGGCAGGTTTGTCGCCGAGGTATTTGCAGGCAGCGAGAATACGGATACTAAAAGATGGGGTATGTTGATTGACCTGCGGGAATTCGATAAAAATCCTGCATTGCTCGAAAAAGCAATTACAGCATGTCATTCAATACACAACGTACCTTCAATATCAGATAAAAAGCATGAAATAAAATGGATATGGGCAGAACCATTCCACCATGCATTTATCGAGCAGGAAAATGAACATCTGCCTAAAGGCATGGAAGAGAAAAAGGTTTTGCTGCTGTGCAACCATTGCGACAATCCCCCATGCGTCAACGTGTGCCCCACGCAGGCCACATGGCGCAGGCCGGACGGTATTGTAATGATGGACTGGCACAGGTGTATCGGTTGCCGTTATTGTATGGCCGCCTGCCCCTATGGCTCGAGAAGTTTTAATTTTTCGGAACCGCGCGAACAACTTGCACAGATTAACACAGAATTCCCGACAAGGACAAAGGGCGTTGTCGAAAAGTGTACTTTTTGCGACGAAATATTGGCAAAACAGCACGCTGCAGGCCTGAAACCTACTCCGGCTTGCGTTAAGGCTATGGAAGATAATTTCAGCAAAGCAATGGTTTTTGGCAACCTTAACGACAGAAACAGTGAAATTGTACAAATTTTAAATTCGGTGTACAGCATAAGGCGCAAACCTGAGCTGGGCTCGCAACCGGAAGTCTATTATATTGTAGGAGGTGTGTAATGTTAGAAAAAGCTTTACAGGGAACCAAAGGCTACTGGCTGTGGATTTCATTCCTGCTGCTTATGGTAATGGCAGGCACCCTTACTTTTCTATATCAGCTCGAAAACGGTTTGGGTATTACCGGCATGAGCCGCGACGTAACCTGGGGATTCTATATTGCCCAGTTTACTTTTCTGGTGGGCGTAGCCGCATCGGCTGTAATGGTTGTATTGCCCTATTACCTTCACAATTACAAGCAATTCGGCAAGATGACCATTCTCGGTGAATTTCTTGCTATTGGCGCAGTAATAATGTGCATGACATTTATTTTCGTAGATATGGGCCAGCCTCTGCGTACATTGAACGTATTCCTTTACCCCACGCTCAATTCGCCGATGTTTTGGGATTCGGTGTCGCTGTTCGGTTACCTGATATTAAATGCAGTAATAAGCAGGATAACACTGGAATCGGAAAGGAAAGGCATACATCCGCCCAAATGGATTAAGCCGATAATAATTATCTCCATACCCTGGGCCGTCAGTATCCATACAGTTACTGCTTTCTTGTATTCGGGGCTTGCCGCAAGGCCTTTCTGGATGTCGGCAATTATGGCTCCCCGCTTCCTTGCTACTGCTTTTGCAGCAGGCCCTGCCCTGCTGATACTAATTGCAATGTTCCTGAAAAAGACAACCAAATTTGACGCAGGATACGAACCTAAGCAGAAATTGGCTTTGATAGTTACATACGCCATGCTGCTGAATATCTTTTTCCTTTTGATGGAACTTTTTACAGCCTTGTATAGCGGCATGCACCACCATGCACTGCATTTCCAATTCCTGTATTTCGGGGTGGACGGCAATACCCGCCTTGTGCCATGGATGTGGGTATCGGCTATATTGGCTGTAATATCGGTAATACTACTAATAACACCGAGATTCAGGAAAGATGAAAAAATTCTTATGTGGGCGTGTATATTCGTCTTTGTTTCCATCTGGATTGACAAAGGCCTCGGTATGGTAGTGGCTGGCCTTACACCAAATCCGTTAGGTTATGTGGTTGATTATTGGCCTACCCTGCCTGAGTTTGTAATTGCCCTTGGTATATTTGCATTGGGTATGCTAATTATCACTGTGCTTTACAAAGTGGCTCTTGGCGTCAGGCGCCAGCTTAAGCCCTGGTACGAAAGTTAAACGTAATTTGATACGATTAAACAGCTAAGGGTTCGGAACATAATGCTCCGAACCCTTCATTTTTTTGTATTGCCATACAGATATTTTAATCTATAAGGTCAGTCATCAATTTGCCTTATTTATTCTCGGGTATATTATTGACTATTTCTTTTAAAAGGTTCCAGGTTCTAAGTGTGGATGAAATCTGGATTCTCTCGTTGGGTGTATGTACTTCTTCGAGGTTGGGGCCAAACGAGAGCATATCCATGCCCGGATATTTCTCTCCGATAAGGCCGCATTCCAGCCCGGCGTGAATCGCTTCGATAACTGGTTTCTTTCCGTACATTTTCTCGTATATCCCAACAGCTTCGTTAAGAATAACAGAATTCATGTTCGGTTCCCATGCAGGGTAGCCGTCACCCATTTTGACTTCGGCGCCGGCAAATTCCAGCACTGCAGCAACGCGCTCAGCAATTGCATATTTCTCGCTTTCCACCGAGCTTCTCTGGCTTGTCAGGACTGTAATTTCATTATCGAGAGTTTGTATTACTGCAAAGTTGGTCGAAGTCTGCACAAGGCCTTTAATATCGGGGCTCATACGTACAACTCCGTGGGGCATAATATGGAATGAGTAAATTATCCTTCTCTGCAAATCCTTTGTCATTACTTTGGCAGGTAAATCTTTCTTTGTGCATACAGCGGCCAGGTCTGGCTCTTTTGTATGATACTCATTTTTAATCATTTTATCGAATGATTCTAAATAAGCAGTAAATTCCTTTTCCTGGGAAGCAGGCAAAGTAACGAGAGCGAAACCTTCGCGGGGGATTGCATTGTGTTTGTTGCCGCTGTCGAAATTAGCAAGCCTGATATCGAACCGCTTTGTCAGGTTGAAAAGCAGCCTGGCCAGGAATTTGGCGCCATTAGCCCTGCCGTCGTGAATTTCAATGCCCGAATGGCCGCCCCTGCCGCCTTTAATACCTATTTCGTAAGCAACACTTCCGGAAGGCACTTCATCTTTCTCATATTTGAAAACAGCAGATGTATTAATACCTCCAGCACAGCCGATTGTAAAATGGCCGTCTTCTTCGGAATCGAGGTTGATAAGTATCTTGCATTTCAACAGGTCTGTGGCGAGAGTTATAGCACCGGTCAGCCCTGTTTCTTCGTCAAGCGTGCACAAAAGCTCGATAGGTGGATGCTTCACCGTTGGGTCTGTCATCAGAGCCATTCCCATCGCCACCCCGATACCATTATCAGCACCGAGGGTAGTACCACGTGCTTTCACCCAGTCGCCGTCAATATAAGGCTGAATCGGGTCGTTGTCGAAATCGAACTCTACGTCCCTGTTTTTCTCGCAAACCATATCAACGTGTCCCTGGATACATATAGGTTTGCGGTTTTCCATGCCAGGGCTGGCAGGTTTCCTGATAACCAGGTTGCCTGTCTTGTCCTGTGCAGTTTCAAAATTGTGTTCGGCAGCCCATTTTTTCATAAATCCGATTACTTTTTCTTCTTTCTTAGATGGCCTGGGCACCTGGCAGAGAGATTCAAAATTATCCCATATAATCTGTGGCTCGATACCGTTAAGGTTTTTTCCCATTGTCATTACCTTTCAATTCGTTAAATGATATAAATCCGTAAGTATATAGCTGTGTCAGGAATTTTGTCAGCCTATCGTTGACAGGTTGTACTGTTTCACCGAATTTATCTGTCAGAATATCTGCAATAGCCTCTACTTTGTTATTACCATCGAGGTTGCGCCATGTTTCCGAGCCGAATTCGTCGAGGTTTGCTTTTATATAGGGATCTTTAATCCTGGATGCAATCCTTGCAAGGAACTTGTT
>DAINRZ010000177.1:0-7081 GCA_036741575.1 Kapaibacterium sp. (SeqCode) | reverse complement strand
AGCTTACCTTATTCCACCCGAATACAAGAATAGCAAGGAAGCCGGATTCGAGGAAGAATGCAAAAATGCCCTCGGCAGCCAGAGCCGAACCGAACACATCGCCCACGAACCTGGAATACGTGGCCCAGTTGGTACCAAACTGGAATTCCATTACTATGCCTGTGGCTACTCCCATAGCAAAAGTAAGGGCAAAAACCTTTACCCAAAATTTTGTCATGTCTTCGTACATCTTGTTTTTTGTTTTTAGATACATACCTTCCATAAAAACAAGAATAACGCCCAAACCTATGCTTAGCGGCGGGTAAATGTAATGAAAGCCGATAGTTACGGCAAACTGTATCCTCGAAAGTATTTCTGCATCCGGCATTTTTTAACCTAGAAATTTTTTAATCATACTTAATTTTGAATATCAAATAATTTTAAATTAGAATTATTGAATTCTGTTAACTAAAAAATATGCAATTTTTAATAATTTAAAAAGGAATGTTAACAAAATAATTTATATGATTTTCGATAGAAAAACGGATGCTATTGAATGAGGCGGGCCTCGATAACCAATAAAATGGCGCTTTACTTCGTATCGCTCAGCTTTACGGTTGTCGGTGTGCTCGGCATTATTTCGTATCTGCAAACGAAAGACGCACTGTTCGAACGTACATATAACCAGCTAAATACTATTAAATCAGTCAAAAAAAGGCAGCTTACCAAATTTTTCGATGAGAGGGCCGCAGACGTTTCCTATCTTGCTGCAATGATAGAATCTGATTTCAGCATGAAAGATAGAGCTGAAAATCATTTATTAATGAATAGAATAAAACAATTTTTGGATTATAACAGAGTATATAATTTCGCTATAATTACAGGCAAATATACCGAAAGTACTATTTTTATAAGTGCCGGCAATAGCGATATAGCGCCGAAAAAAAACAAAAAGTATTTCGTGCAAAGATTGAAAGCAGCCAATGGCATGTTTTACGAAATATTAGATAATAATCATTCAATCGAGTATTATCTTTTGGCATCGATAAAAATTGAACCGGTTAATAAAACAGGCAGCATTGATATTCAATTATCGATAGACCCAAAAAGAATAAATGACATTATGCATGAACAATCGCCTGAAGATGGTTTCGGTAATTCAGTCGAGTCGTTTATCACCGGGCAGGACAAACTACTCAGGACTAAATCCAGATTCATCGAAAACTCCGTTCTTAAAATCAAAGCCGATACTAAAGGATTCGAGATGGCAGCGAACTCCGGCGATGGCAACTCACAATACAAAGATTACAGGGATATCGACGTTTTAGGAGCTTACGGCAGGTTTCAATACTCGGGTTTGAATTGGTACATTTTTGCGGAAATAGACTTCGAAGAAGCGTATAAACCTATTAAAGGAATGCTAAACAATATGCTCTTGTATACTTTGGGAATATCGGTTATACTATTCTTGTTTACGTATTACCTTTCCAAAAGATTTATGGTTCCTATAAAAAGCCTGACAGAAGCATCCGGGATATTGAGTTCCGGCAGCTACCCAATGCCGGTTACCGTCGAAAACGATGACGAACTTGGTATTTTGGGCGACACATTCAATAAAATGATGGAGAGATTGAAAAGCCAGGAGCAGGAATTGGAGTATGAGCGGTTGAAAAGGGCTTCGGCAGCTATAGATTCCACCGAAGCAGAGCGCAAAAGGCTATCGAGAGAATTGCACGATGGTTTGGGGCAGGCGATGACTGCAATTAAGCTGAAACTCGAAAGTTTCGATCCCGAAAATGGCAAAGTATCAGAAAAGCTGATTAAGGGCATTAAAACCGATATTGATGGTACTATCGAAGAAATAAGGAATATTTCGAACGGCCTGATGCCTGCAGTGTTGATTGAATTTGGTATTGTCAATGCACTTAGGAATTTGTGCGAGGAATTCAACGAGCACAGCAGCATTAATATCGATTTTTCACAGAATTACAAAGCAAGGCTGAGTATTAAAGAAGAAACTTATCTATACAGGATAGCCCAGGAAGCATTGAAGAATATAATAATACATTCCGGGGCTAATCGTGCGTCGATAGAGCTAATCAGCGAAACATACAGCACAATCCTGTCGATAAAAGATAACGGAAAGGGTTTCGATGAAAATAAAATCGTTTATGGTAATGGAATATTTAATATGAAAGAGAGAGTTAAAATTATCAATGGAGAAATAATAATAAGCTCCGGCGAAGGAATAGGAACAAATATTAATATAAAAATTAAAAATTCTGAAAACTAATCTGATTAAAGCAGGGAAAAAGATGGAAGCAAATATTACCGAAAAAATCAGGATAATCCTGGTAGAAGACCATGTAATTGTGCGCGACGGGATAAAAATGATACTGCAGTCCGAACGCAACATCGAGATAGTGGGCGAAGCTTCTTCATATTCCGAATTGAAGAAAATGCTCGAATATATGAACCCCGATATTTTGATAATGGATATTTCTCTGCCAGATGTGTCTGGAATTGAAATTACTACTAAACTGTCGAAAAGCCATCCTGAAATAAAAGTTATCATACTATCGATGCACATCAAAGAAGACTTTATTTTTAACAGTATCAAAGCAGGCACACGCGGCTACCTGCCAAAAAATACCTCGAAAAGCGATTTGATAAATGCCGTCAACACAGTTTACAAAGGTGGCGAGTATTATTCTGCAGAGGTATCTAATATAGTGCTGAAAAGTTACCTGCGCAAAGCAAAGGGGCAAGCCCCTGAAAGCGAAGACAGAATGAAACAGCTAACTGCACGCGAAGAAGAATTGTTGAAAATGTTTGTTTCGGGGATGAGCAACAAAGAAATTGCAGAGAAATTGTTTATCAGCGCCAGGACTGTGGAATCGCATAAAAACCACATTATGAACAAGCTGAAATTGGAAACAAATATCGACCTGCTGCGCTTTGCGATAAAAAATGGTATAATCGAAATAGAATGACATTACTTTAATTGATTTGGCTCGGCTAACAGAATAGGTAAAACACCTACAAAAAAATCAGCAAATCCCTCATATCAGTTCATGGCAGCCACAATTGAACCCACAGCCCCCAGGCTTTAAATTCGCATATTTGTATTTGTGTTATATTATTAAAGGTGCAATATGCCTGCTTTCGATACCGGTAATACAGCGTTCATGCTGCTGGCAACAAGTTTAGTTATGTTGATGACACCCGGCCTTGCATTTTTCTATGGCGGCCTGGTAGGGCGCAAAAACGTTTTGGCAATAATGATCCAGAGTTTTGTTTCAATGGGCTGGACGACCATCCTTTGGTGGGCTGTCGGTTACTCACTTTGCTTTAGCGGCGGCGAAGGCGGATTTATCGGCAACCTTGATAAAGCATTTTTATGGGGAATATCGTTTACCGATGCAGCGCCCCTGAATAATTCGATTCCTTTGCTTGTGTTTATTGCATACCAGATGATGTTTGCCATCATTACCCCCGCTCTTATTACAGGCGCATTTACAAACAGGGTTAGGTTTTCGGCTTATATGATATTCTTAACCTTTTGGCTTCTATTATGCTATTTTCCGTTTGTTCATATGGTTTGGGGCGGCGGTATGCTTGCCCAGTGGGGCGTATTCGATTTTGCAGGCGGTATAGTAGTCCATGCCACTGCCGGTTTTGCAGCGCTGGCTTCTGTATTTTTCGTCGGCAAGCGCAGAGTGGCCGAAAAAGGGCCTCACAGCATTCCCCTGGTTGCGCTCGGCACAGGCTTGCTTTGGTTTGGCTGGTACGGATTTAATGCGGGCAGCGAATTCGGTGTGGACCCCGTAACAGCGAGTGCATTCCTCAATACCGACGTAGCAGCCTCGTTCGCAGGTATAACATGGCTTATACTGGCATGGATATTCGAGAAAAAGCCCAAATTTGTCGGACTGCTGACCGGCGCCGTTGCCGGCCTGGCAACTATTACCCCGGCTGCGGGTTATGTTACTATCAACAGCGCTGTGATAATTGGCGTAATGGCAGGGATAGTATGCTATATAGCTGTTTATATCAAAAACAAATTACAGTGGGACGATGCCCTCGACGTATGGGGAGTCCATGGAATAGGCGGCGTTTTGGGTACGATATGCCTTGGAATATTCGGCACTATCGCCGTTCAGCTCAATCCAGGGGCAGCATGGCCATCGGGCTTAATCGACGGCAACGGCTCATTCTTTCTTAAGCAAACGATTGCAGCTCTTGGCGCCGCTGCTTATGGTTTTATTTTCACATGGGTTATGCTATGGATAATCGACAAAATAACACCTGTCAGGATTACCGAAGAAGAAGAAAACATGGGCCTCGACGAATCGCTCCACGGTGAATCGGCTTATGAATAAAAAAATTAATTTAAATATTTTGTTTTCCAATCTCCGGCGGTTTCCTGCTGCCGGAGATTATTATATTTTCTAGCAAATTAAATAATATATTGCATTTTTATTAATTTCAAAAGGAGATGAAAATGAATAATTCCCGGAACTACTTTTTAATTGTTGCGCTAATTCTTGCTTTTCAGATATTCGACCTCGATGCAGCAGATACAAAAATCAGTATTAGCGGTTATGTCGATGCATACTTTGCTAATGATAATGAAAAACTCCTTTCCTCTGAAGAATTACCATTCAATTTTACGAGAAGCCTCACTTACATAAACCAGAAAAAAAATCAATTCGGAATCAATATGGCAATGGTCAGCGCTGATGTTTCCTTCGACAATCTTCGCGGTAATGTAACGCTTCAGGCAGGCGGCCTGGTTAACTCTGCCTGGCAGGCTGCCGGAGTGCTCTACCCTATGATTCAACAGGCTTATGCAGGCTTTAATTTTTATGATAAATTCTGGCTCGATGCCGGGTATTTCCTCACACATATCGGCGGAGAAGCATTGCTGCCAAAGGATAACTGGCTTTCATCTCATTCTCTCGTCACTTATTACGAGCCGTTCTATCAGTCCGGCGCCAGAATTTCATACGAATCGGATAAATTTACAGGCCAGCTGCATATTCTAAACGGTAACGGCAGAATAGAGGACAACAACGTCAACAAAACATTCGGCGTTTTCCTGAGCTATAAGCCATTGGATGAACTCGTGATTTCTTATGCCAATGTGTTGGGCAATGAAGAAGCCGGCAGGCCCGAGGACGGTACTTTGCACATGCTTCATAATATCGTTGCTTCCTATAATATCACAGATGACCTGGCAATAAAAGGGCAGTTAGACCTGGCCTCGAAAGACTTGCCCAATGCTGATACTACCAAAGAACCCGTTGCAGGCAGCTATATGGGCTTGTCGCTTTCGGCACATTATATCCTGACAAAGGAAATCAACATTACGGGCAGGTTTGCAATGGTTAACAATGAAGACGGCGTTTATGCGCCTGTGCTTTCGGGCAATGTCATTACCCTTGGCTGCGAATACAGGCCGGCTGAAAACTATTACCTGAGGCTCGAAGGCAGCATGTACCAGCTTGACGATAAATACAAGATTTTCGTAAACCAGGACGGCGAAGCCGATGCTTCCAAAATGGAAATTATGTTGAATTTTGGGATTATCCTTAAATAAATCAAATTCTCTAATGCTCCAAGTCTGCAACCCTGTGCTTTTTCCGGTACGGGGTTGTTTTATTTGTATAAAAATAATTATTAGTTTCATTGTATATGTATCCCCCACAATTCATTGCAATATCCCCGGCAGGCACCTTACATTCCGGCTGTCGGCGTCTTGTGCCGGATTAAATAATTAATCGATAATGAACATTATAATAATCATTCTGAAAGAATTTTCTTCCCTTGCACGATTTTTTTGGGTTCCACATACAATAAAGTGTCAAATGATTAGAAACGTTAGTTTTTCATCATGTGGGATTCAAGGGAGCATAATCCCTTGTTGGGTATATTGTGGCTAAAGGCCATTTCACTGCTTGCTCAAAAAGAATGAGCAGTAACTATGCAAAGGAATATTAAGAATAGAAGGATTTTGATACTTTAATTTGTAAATACCGAATTTCAAATTTTAGAATTAATACGACTTAGTATAATCAGTGGGTTCATATCCCGAGTTATTGCACCTTATCCTTCAAAAATATTTATTTGAATTGAATGAAGATAAAACTGCTATGAGTATATGATAATAATCATATAATTTCCAATCATTTACCCACTATAATTAAAAGAGAAATATAATAATACTTGATATGGAACCAAATCATTAATAAATTCGTCTAATATCCAGTGTATTTAAGGTGGATTAGCTAATCGGCATAAACGTGGATGTATTGATTAAGCTATATTATTATATCGGAATAACTTATGAGATTTCAAAAACCGCAGATAGTAATAGTCGGCGGAGGCTTCGGAGGCCTGACTGCAGCAAAAAAATTGCGAAAAGCCCAGGCGGACGTTATCCTTATCGATAAAACCAATCATCATTTGTTTCAGCCTTTGCTTTATCAGGTGGCAACATCGGCTTTATCCCCGGGCGATATCGCAGTGCCCTTAAGGTCGGCTCTTCATAAGTACCGGAATATCCAGGTGGTGATGGGCGAAGTAACCCGCATTGATAAAGAGAATATGAGGGTATTCTTAGAAAATGAATTTATATCCTTCGATAACCTTATTCTTGCACCGGGCAGCAGGCACTCTTATTTTGGCAATGATGCCTGGGAAGAATATGCACCGGGGCTAAAATGCCTGAAAGATGCCCTTAACATACGCGAAAGGATTTTGCTCTCTTTCGAGAAAGCAGTTCGGGTGTATGGTACTCCCGAGGCCAGGAAATACCTGACATTTGTCATTGTCGGCGGCGGCCCGACCGGGGTAGAAATGGCCGGCTCGATTGCTGAAATTGCAATGAAAACAATGCTGCCGGATTTCCCGATACTAAAATATGGAGATATCAGGGTTATATTAGTAGATTCCGGCGCTAAAATTCTTAGCTCTTTTTCCGGGCAATTGTCAGATTATTCCTTTAAAGCATTAAATAAGCTTGGTGTCGAAGTGATGAACATGACTAAAGTTATTGAAGTTAACGCATCGGGAATTAAAACAGCTAAAGGGATTATAG
>DAINRZ010000176.1:0-7104 GCA_036741575.1 Kapaibacterium sp. (SeqCode) | reverse complement strand
TGGCTTAGTAGGCAATACCGCCGAAATTCTGCCGGAAATGCTTAAACTGGGAGTTGTGCCTGACATTTTGACAGACCAGACGGCTGCTCATGATCCGCTCAACGGATATTATCCTGCCGGTTATACAAAAGAGCAGGCTGACATATTGAGAAAAGAAAATCCTGATAAATACCTCGAAGAGGCTTATAAATCTATTGGTATTCATGTAAGCGCCATGATTGAGTTCCAGAAAAAAGGCTCTGTTGTGTTCGATTACGGGAATAATATCAGGGGTATTGCCAAAGATTATGCGGGCGTATCTAACGCCTTCGATTTTCCGGGGTTTGTACCGGCTTATATGAGGCCGCTTTTCTGCGACGGCAAGGGACCGTTCCGCTGGGTGGCTTTATCTGGCGACCCCGTTGATATCCATAAAACAGACGAAGCGATTATGGATTTGTTCCCCGGCGATGAACCGCTTCACCGCTGGATAAAGCAGGCACAGAAATATGTCGGTTTCCAGGCTTTACCTGCGCGCATTTGCTGGCTTGGCTACGGTGACCGGATGAAAGCAGGCTTGCTTTTCAATGAGTTAGTGAAGTCGGGCGAAGTGAAGGCACCAATAGTTATCGGACGGGATCATCTCGACTGCGGTTCTGTTGCTTCGCCTTATCGAGAGACTGAAAGCATGCTCGACGGCTCAGATGCAATTGCCGACTGGGTATATTTCAATTTTGCACTGAATGCAATCGGGGGTGCATCGTGGGTGTCGTTCCATCACGGAGGCGGAGTTGGCATGGGGCTGGCGCTTCATGCAGGCGTGGTAGTAGTGGCCGACGGCACCGAAGAAGCCGAAACCAGGCTGCGACGGGTTCTAACGTTCGATCCGATGATGGGAATCATCCGCCATACAGATGCCGGATACGACCGTGCAATAAATAACGCAAGGAAGTTTGGCATAAAAATTCCTATGCTTAAATAGTGAGCATAATATTTAGTTATGGCGAAATAATGAAAATTTTTTAAATTTGAAAAAATAATTGAAACCTTTTTGGATTTCATGTGTCTATATAAAGTACAATAAGTACAAATTTTTGAAAAGATGTTAAAGTTTACGGAGCGCTATGTAAATATTATATACCCTGTTAGATTAAATAATTATATGAATTAGAAAGGGTAAGCGTATGAAAACCATGAGAAAAAGAGAAGAAAAGTTCAGCATAATCGAAAAGAAGCGGGCGCTCTTGAATGAGAGGCATGGCATTAAAACCGGGAGAGAGGGAATGGAATTGGCAATGCAGATAGAGAACCTGTTCAAAACCGACAGGAAGAAATTCCTCGGGTTTATCAGGCAGAGAGTGCGCAGCCAGGAAGAAGCCGAAGATATTTTGCAGGATGTGTTTACAAATGTCCTGGCAGCCTCGGCTAATGTACAAAAACCGATAGAAAATATTGCTTCCTGGGTGTTTACTGCCGTCAGGAACAGGATTATAGATTCGTACAGGAAAAAACGCGCAGAGACATTTTCGGATATGCAGACACCCAGCCAGTCTGATGATGGAGTCGATACTTTCGAGAATTTCCTGGGAGATACCACAACCAGCCCCGAAAGCGACTTAATAAGGAAAACCATCTGGGAATCGGTGCAGGACGGCCTGCAGGAATTGCCTGCCGAGCAAAGGGAAGTCTTTGTACGCAATGAATTCGAGGGAATATCTTTCCGCGAGATGTCCGAAGAAACTGGTGTTAATATCAATACGCTATTGGCAAGAAAGAGGTATGCAGTTTTACATTTAAGGAAGAGGCTTAAAGACTTATACGCTTCGGTCAACGAAAACTAAGTAAATAAGCTATTGAGATAAAGCGAAAGGCTGCCCTCTATTGGGGTAGCCTTTTGTCGTTTTGGCGCAATTTGCTGCGATTTTGTCATAAATATGTTAAATTGTCAGTGTAAGAATTTTGAACTATGTGTAACAAGATTGTTAAGAATTTTTCACAGTAATATGCAGCTAATCTGAATTCCTGAAAATGTATTCTTTATGGAAAAATTCTATTCTACTCCTGATTCCAAAACATCAATAATACCTAAATTTGCGTCCATTTCGGCTTCGGCGCCTAATGGCAGCGTTGCCTGCTCGGCTGTATGCCCGAAATTAAGCCCATAGAAAGCAGGTATTTTATATTTGCCGATAATACTGTCGAGCACTTCGCCCAAGGACAAATCCCATACTTTGGACGGTTCCAGGTTATTGCCGTCGCAGCCGGAGCACCTGCCAAATGCTATTCCCGAGGCAGCCTGCAGTTTGCCGGCCAGGTCGAGTTGTGTCAGCATTCTGTCAATCCTGAAAGGCTCTTCGTCCACATCCTCTATGCAGAGAATAGTGCCCCGGGTATCAATTTCGTAGGGCGTCCCCATTGTGGCAGCTATAAGCGAAAGATTGCCGCCGATAAGCCTGCCGCGTGCTTTGCCGGGAGTAATTGCCCTGGTGGGGAAGGTTTCCCTGATAAAGCCCTTTGATTCGGGATTCCTGATGATACCCATAGGGCTGGTATCGAACTGGGCCTTATAAAATGAATCGAAGGTGTATTTTGTGAACGACGATACCATGACAGGGCCATGGAAAGTTACCAAACCGCAGATTTTATTGAAAGCCAGGTGCAGTGCAGTAACATCGCTGTACCCGGCAAATATTTTCGGATTATTTTTAATCAGTTCATAATCGATTTTGTTGAGCAGCTGGGGCGAGCCATAACCGCCGCGAATGCAATAAACCGCTTTAATTTCGGGATTGGCAAACATTGAGTGCAAATCGTCAATTCTATCGCCGATTGGCCTTGTTTTATATCCCGGGCCCTTCGATACACTTTTGCCGAAGACCGGCTTCAGCCCCATAAAGTTTATAACTTCTGCAGCAGATTCCAGAGCATCGGGATCAGATACTGCCGTACCGGGAGCAATAATACCAACCATATCGCCTTTTTTCAATGCCTTTGGCTTTGTAACACCGCCTGCACCGGCAGTAAATCCCAAGCCGGCAAGGGGCATTATGGAAAAAGCAGCCAGGCTGCCGCAAAATGTCCTTCTTTTCATTATTGCCTTTAAATAGTAACCGTTTTGTTTTTTATGGTTAAAATAGTTAATTTACAATTAATGACAAAATTGGTTCGTTATTTAATATGCGTTTTATTAATAGACCGGCATGTGCTGCCCAAACTTTAATTGTTATGTATGGAAAAGTTATATGAAATAGAACTGGAAGATGAGTGTAAGTATGGCAAAGATCCCGGTGCCGACCTTCTGGTTTTGCTTGAGGCATGCAGCAAAAGCATCGAAGGCTACGACGAAAGCCTTATTACAAAAGCATTCTGGTTTTGCTACAATGCACATCTTGGCGTTGCCAGGTCGTCCGGCGATCCATATTATACTCATCCGCTAAAAGTATCCCTTTCTTTAATAAACGAAATCTCATTTGCCGACAATTCATCGATTGCCGCTGCTCTGCTTCACGATACGGTAGAGGATGTGGAAACTATAACCCTCGATAAGATTAAAGCTGAATTTAGCGAAGAAATTGCTTATATTGTTGACGGAGTGACAAAAATAAAGGGCATTTATACGCGCAATATGGATGTTGCTGTTACATATTCCAAACTCTTCATGGCCCTGGTTTACGACAAAAGGGTAATGCTGATAAAGCTGGCCGACAGGCTGGACAACCTGAGAACACTGCAATACCTGAAGCCTGCCAAACAGAAAGTTATCGGCGAGGAAACCCTAAGTTTTTATACTCCTATTGCCCAGAGGCTTGGCCTGACGGGCATAAAAAGAAGCCTCGAGGATTTGTCCCTCTTCTTTATTAACCGGGAAACTTATGAAGCCATTAGGCTCAAACTGAAGGAAAAGAGGCTCGACTTCCTGGAGTATTTCGAAAATTTCCACAACCTTGTCAGCCAGAAACTGACCGAACGCAATATTCCCCATATCCTGACTATCGAGCATAAACATATCTACCAAATATATAAAATGATAGAGCAGGGCCAAAGGCTCGAAAATATTGACAATTTCTATTCAATGGTGATTACCCTGCTTACTAACGACTTCGCTGAATGTTACAGGGCTTACGGCATTATCGCTAATATATTCGGGCCTGTCAGTTCGCTCGACGATTATATTGCAAGGCCCAAGATAAATTTCTATCGCGCGCTGCATTCAGTACATTTTGGGCCTGCCCGGAAGCTGGTCGAAGTTATTATCCGTACCGAAGACATGGATAAAATTGCCGACGGAGGTATCTCTGCGCTGTTCTCTATCAAAGAAGGCAGGCATGCACTGAAATTCGAACAATCCGAGATAGAATCGTGGGTGCAGTGGATGAAAAATATCATCTCGGACGACGATATCGATGCCATGCAGAAAGTGTGGGGTTCTATCAGGATGAACCTTTACGAAGAAGAAGTCACAGTCCATATTGTAAACGGCGATTCGATAAGGCTTCCAAAAGGCGCTTCGCTTGTGGACGTAGCCTTTTCCCTCTCCGAAGATATTGGCATGAAATGTATTTCTGCAAAAGTAAACGGCGACATACAAACACTAAACTATGAAGTAAAGAATCATGATAAAATTGAGATTATTTGGTCGCCAAACAGCAAACCCCTGCCCGAATGGCAGGACTTCGTGGTGACTCAAAGGGCAACTGTCAGCCTATACGAATACTTCAGGCAATCAAGGCAATCGGTAAGGCCGGCTGCCGGGCAGATAATGAGCATTACAGTAAAATTGAGAATAAAGGGCGAAGACAAACCGGGTATGCTGAACGAAATCACCAATGCTATAGACAGGAATAATATCCAAAGGATTAATATGTATTCACATAATAATATGTTCGAAGGTATTTTTACTATAAAGCTCGACGACCTGGAACACCTGAGCAACCTGCTGGCAAGGCTGCTAAAAATCAAAGGCCTGCGGGGAGTGGAGAGAATAGAAGATGAGGACGAAGAGAATTAATATCTTCGCCCTTCTTTTTAATGCCCGAAGCTTATTTTCTGATAATTAACTTGTGGATAATCTGTGTTGTTTGGCCGGTAATTCTTATGAAGTACAAGCCATTGGGAATACCCGGCGTATCGGCTGCAATTTTGTACATACCGCTTGTAAGGTTGTCGTTCAATAATCCTGCTATCCTCTCCCCTAAAGTGTTATACATAGTAACAGTTATATAATCTGGAGATTTAAGGCCGAATATTATTTCGAAGGTACTGCCCGCAGGATTGGGTAATATATTTACACTACTGAAGTTTTCGCCGTAGGGTTCGGCTACGCCGATAATATTATCCAAACCCTCGCCTATCAGGTTTGTCTCAAATTTCACGCAATTTGTATCGGTAATATTATAATTTATCGTTGCATTCCTTATACCTTTATCTTTTGGATTGAAACGGATTTTGAAACCGAGCGGCTGCCCCGGCTGGAGCGTCATTTTGCCTTTTGGTTCGATGGAAAACTCGCTTGCATGAATGCCCTCGACCTTTGGTGTAATCTCCATTGGAATAGAATTTATATTCCAGAATACAGTATCGGCATTAATTGTTTTTACCGAATCGATAAAAACTTTTTCCAAATCCACAAACTCCTTTCCTTTGAATCCGCAATCCCCCCTGCCAAGCAGCCTGACAGACTTTTTATTGTAGCATTCTGCCCATATCGTCATTAATGCGTTGTGTCCGCCAAGTTTGAAGGGTTTGAAGGATACGGGGTAGGTATGGCATTCTCCGGGTAAAAGTAATACCTGCTTCGATTCGGCCACGAACGAAAACGCCTGCATGTCGTTTCCTGTAATCTTGACCGAGTCGATAAGCATTGGATGCGTGCCTGTGTTGCAAAACAGAGTGTCGTAAGTAATTTCAATAGAGTCGCTAATCAGCGAATTGCCAAAATCTACCGTGTCGCGCTGCAATGCCAGCAGCGGCCCCTGCACACTGAAATTTGTATCCGATACATCGAATCCGGTAGGTTTAGTTCCGTATTTACTCAGGTAGAAATCACTTTTCCCTTTGCTTTTGACGGAGAACTCCCCGCTTTCGAAAGTCCCTGTAAACGAGCCGATATTATAAGTAAAACCGTCGGCGGAATTAACTTTATTAGTAGAATAAAAGCTATAATTCTGCCCGCCTTTAGCGATACTCTCAATACTGAGCGAAGTATCGTAAACAGCAGTAAATACCTGTGGATTTTTGAAGGGTTTTCCCTGCAGCGAATCACCGCTAACCCTGAATGATTCTTTGTCGATATTGCCAGTATATAATCCCCTTAAATAAACCTTTCCGTTCGACAAACCGATACGGGTTCCCCACGCTTTGGTTTCGGGATTTGGGAAAACGGATCCGACAAGGTCAACAGAGGGATTAAGCCCTTTGCTGTTTAATTTAATTATACAGCTATACGGATTACTCTGGCTGTAAGTATTGAAAACCATCGAGCCAACTTTTGCACCGTTCATCAATCCGCCGCAAATATAAACATTGTCGTTAGGATCAACAGTTACTCCGTTAGCAAATTCGTCATTCGGGCCGCCGGCGCTTTGCGCCCACAGGCAATTGCCGTCGGTGTCGAACCTGGCAATAAAAATATCGCTGCGCCCGGCGCTTGTAAGCGAATAATTCCCGATTTTAATTTTATCGTTGAAAGTGCCCGCAACGTAGAAACCTACACTGTTTTTTGCCATTGCAATACTTGCGCCCAAATCGTCATCGGTTCCGCCATAGCCGTTAAGCCAAAAATACGATGAAGAAGCATTAGGAGTTGCTCTAATCCTGAAACTATTACTTCGCTGAGGTGGCTGCCACATCATCGTACCCCCGTTCGTATCGGATTTGATTAACTGCCAGGAATTACCGCCGTTAGTGCTACTGAATAGCCTTACGCTTCTGTATTTTTCCACGCCGCTCCAGTTTATGGGAATTTCCTCGCACAACGAATACACTTCGCCGCCATTGGGCTTGTCGAGCTTAATATATTCCTGCCCTCCCTCGATAGAAATGAAAGAAGCGCATGGCCCTCCCTCGAAAATCAGGTAAGCTTTCCTGTAGTCGAGGCTGTTTTTCTGAGTAAATTGAACCGTAAAA